>NZ_JBFODS010000098.1:0-148509 GCF_040908445.1 Aeromonas sp. R10-2
TCTTTACCGGTTAGTGTGCTGATATGGCTCAGTCGGTAGAGCGCATCCTTGGTAAGGATGAGGTCCCCAGTTCGATTCTGGGTATCAGCACCATTTTCAAGTTAGTTTTAAAAGCTTTTGCCTGACGGCAATAGCGCCGTGGAACCACCTGATCCCATGCCGAACTCAGAAGTGAAACGCGGTAGCGCCGATGGTAGTGTGGCATTCGCCATGCGAGAGTAGGACACTGTCAGGCACCTATTTAGAAGAGGCCTCCCATTCGGGAGGCCTTTTTGCATTTCTGTCTTCCAAAAAACTGCACTGCCGCCGGCATTTTAGTAAAAGTGCTGGGCTATCAAGGGATTGCCCGTTACTCTTTAGCCGTTGCCGATTAACACGTGATGCTGCCAGCGAGGTATTGATGGCTACGTTGAAGGAAATTGCACAGGAAGCGGGGGTTTCTCTCGCCACGGTATCCCGGGTACTGAACGAGGATCCCAGCCTGAGCGTCAAGGAAGAGACCAAGCAGCGGATCTTCGAGATTGCCGAACGGCTGGAGTACAAGACCAGCAGCGCCCGCAAGGGGGTACACAAGAGCAAGCTGCACTTTCTGGTGGTCTATGCCTATCCCCAGAGTACCGAGGTCAACGACCCTTACTATCTCGCCATCCGTTATGGTATCGAGACCCAGAGTGCCCGCCTCAATATCGAACTGACCCATCTCTACAACTGCGGTGAAGGGCGCGAACTGAGCGCCGTGGATGGCATTCTGCTGGTCGGTACCCTCACAGCCGAACGTCTGGCCCAACTCAGGGCCTGTTCCAGCCAGCTGGTGTTTGTTGACTGCCGTTCACAGGGAGAGTTCGACTCGGTCGATGTGGATCTCGCTCTGATCAGCCAGCAGGTCGTCGATTACTTCATCGCGCAGGGGCACCAGCGCATCGGTTATATCGGTGGTCAGGATGAGAATCCGGATCTGCGTGAACTGGCCTTCCGGGATTATGGCCAGCGGCTGGGAGTGGTGCAGGAGAACGATCTCTATCGCGGCGATTTCTCCAGTGCTTCCGGCTACCAGTTGGCGAAGGAGATGCTGTCGGGTGAATGGCCCAAGGCGCTGTTCGTCGCCTCCGATTCCATCGCCATCGGTGTGCTGCGTGCCATTCATGAGAAGGGACTGGCGATTCCCCAGCAGATCGAGCTTATCAGCGTCAACGATATTCCGACCGCCAAGTTCACCTTCCCACCGCTCTCTACGGTGCGGATCCACTCCGAGTTGATGGGCTCCCAGGGGGTCAATTTGCTGGTTGAGCGGCTGCGAGACGAGCGGGATATTCCCCTTCGGGTGCTGGTGCCGAGCAAGTTGACCCTGCGTGGCACTACTCGCTGATTTTAGTAAAATATTCTGCTTTTTAGTCGCGCCATCTTGCGGTGGTGCGACACCTCTCCCAAGCAAACCTCTTTCCCATATCATCCAGTAACTTCATATCATATTGTTTTATAGTTGATTTTATTGCTAATCAGCCAACTCTTATCAACATCCATGCCACTCATCCATATCTTGCCCTCCTTTATCTCCCGCTTCTGATCTCGCTCACAAAACCATCTGTTCATTGTGATCAGGTTAAAACTTTACCAACCTAAAGCTGATATTTAGTAAATATTTATCTAGAGTTTACCCAGTTAACGTTGCCTTGTTCCGGGAGGACATGTGAATAACTGGGAAAACGTCCAATTCGTTGGTGAAAACAGGCTGGCCCCTCGCGCCTACTTCTTCTCTTATGCCGACCACGCGCTGGCGGCCACCATGCAGCGCGAGCTGAGCCGCCGTTTTCTGAGCCTTGGCGGCCAGTGGCAGTTCCACTACTTCGACCACCCCCTGCAGGTACCCGAGGCCTTCTATCACAGCCCCATGAGCGAGTGGGGCCAGATCACCGTGCCCAACATGTGGCAGATGGAAGGGCACGGCAATCTGCAGTACACCGACGAGGGTTTTCCCTTCCCCATCGACGTGCCCTTCGTGCCGACCAACAACCCCACCGGCGCTTATCAGCGCAGCTTCACGCTGAGCCCGGCCTGGGACGGCGAGCAGGTGATCATCAAGTTTGACGGGGTGGAGACCTACTTCGAGGTCTATGTGAACGGCCACTACGTCGGCTTCAGTAAGGGCAGCCGTCTCACCGCCGAGTTCGATATCAGTGCCTACGCCAAGGTTGGCGAGAACCTGTTGTCGGTGCGGGTGATGCAGTGGGCTGACTCCACCTATATCGAAGATCAGGATATGTGGTGGATGGCGGGGATCTTCCGCGACGTCTATCTGGTGGGCAAACCGGCCGCCCATGTGCAGGACTTCTTTATCCGCACCGCGCTGACTGATGACAACCAGAGCGCTACCCTGAGCTGCGATATCCAGCTCGAGAACCTGGGGGCGGCCGCCCGTGATCACCGTCTGGTCTGGTCGCTGCTGGATCAAGGCCGCGAGATCGCCAGCGGTTCGCTCGATCATCTCGCCATCGACGGCAAGTGTGATTGCCGCTTCACGCTGGATCTGGCCAATCCCCATCTGTGGAGCGCCGAAGATCCTTACCTCTACCAGCTGCAACTCTCCCTCTACAACGGTCAGGGCGAGCTGCTGGAAGTGATTCCGCAGCGGGTCGGGGTGCGTGAAATCAAGGTCAAGGATGGCCTCTTCTACGTCAATGGTCACTACCTCAAGCTGCACGGGGTGAACCGTCACGACAACGACCACCTCAAGAGCCGTGCGGTCGGCATGGATCGTGTTGAACGCGATATCGTGCTGATGAAGCAGCACAACCTCAACTCGGTGCGCACCGCCCACTACCCGAATGACCCGCGCTTCTACGAGCTGTGCGACCAGTACGGTCTGTTTGTGATGGCGGAGACCGACGTGGAGACCCACGGCTTTGCCAACGTCGGTGATCTCAGCCGCATCACCGATGACCCCTTCTGGGAGCCGGTGTTCGTGGATCGCATCGAACGCCACGTGCACGCTCAGAAGAACCACCCCTCCATCATCATCTGGTCGCTCGGCAACGAGTCCGGCTACGGCTGCAACATCAGAGCCATGTACCAGCGCTGCAAGGCGATCGACCCGACCCGGCTGGTGCATTACGAAGAGGATCGCGATGCCGAGGTGGTGGATGTGGTGAGCACCATGTATTCGCGCGTCTCCCAGATGAACTGCTTCGGCGAGTTCCCGATGGCGAAGCCGCGCATTCTCTGCGAATACGCCCACGCCATGGGCAACGGCCCGGGTGGCCTCAGCGAATACCAGCAGGTGTTCGACCGTCATCCCCACATTCAGGGCCACTACATCTGGGAGTGGTGCGATCACGGCATTCTGGATCAGGACGAGCAGGGACGCCCCGTCTACAAGTACGGCGGTGACTACGGCGACTACCCCAACAACTACAACTTCTGCATGGATGGCCTCATCTATCCGGATCAGACCCCGGGGCCGGGCCTGCGTGAATACAAGCAGGTGATCTGCCCGGTCAAGGTGCGGGCTCTGGATCTGGCGAGCGGCAAGCTGGAAGTGGAAAACCGCTACTGGTTCTCCACTCTCGACGATATCCGCCTGCTGGTCGAGGTGAAGGCCGAGGGAGAACTGCTGGCCAGCCAGCAAATCCGGTTGGAAGGGGTGGCTCCCGGCGCCACCACAGAGCTGCAACTCGAGCTCCCCACTCTCGATGGGCGGGAAACCTTCGTCCAGCTGCGGGTCATCAAGGCCACCGCCACCCGCTATAGCGCGGCGGAACACGAGCTGGGCCAGTACCAGTTCCAACTGAAGGCATCGACTCGCCAGCTGCGACCCTTTGCCAATCCCAACGCTACCCCGTTGCAGATTGCCGACGAGCGCCTCGCGCTGACCTTGAGCGGCAGCGGCTTTGCCCTGCGCTTCTCGCGCCTCGACGGCAAGCTGGTGAGCTGGCAGCTGGATGGCAATGAGCTTATCGAGCGGGCGCCGCGTCTCACCTTCTTCAAGCCGATGATCGACAACCACAAGCAGGAGTACGAGAGCCTGTGGCACCCCAACCACCTGCAGATCATGCAGGAGCACTTCCGCACCTTAAGCTGGCGCCAGCTGGGTGAGGCGGTCGAGGTGACGGTCGAGAGCCTCATCGCGCCGCCGGTGTTCGACTTCGGCATGCGCTGCCGCTACGTCTACACCCTGAGCCCGAACGGTCAGCTGCACGTGGCACTGTCCGGTCAGCCCTACGGCGGTTATGACGACATCATCCCCAAGATCGGCTTCGAGCTGGGCATTCGTCAGGATCTCGACCGGGTGCACTACTACGGCATGGGGCCGGGTGAAAACTATCAGGACAGCCGCCAGAGCAACTGGATCGACAGCTTCCAGAGCACAGTCGGCGAGATGTGGGAGCACTACCCCTTCCCGCAGGACAACGGCAACCGCCAGCAGGTGCGCTGGGCGACCCTGACCAATCGCCACGGCGCCGGTCTCTACGTGCGACCCGATGCCCCCATCAACCTGAGCGTCTGGCCCTACAGCTGGGAGCATATCCACGCGGCGCAGCACATCAATGAGCTGGAGCCCTGTGGTTATCTCACCCTCAATCTGGATCACAAGGTGCTGGGGCTGGGCTCCAACTCCTGGGGCTCCGAGGTGCTGGACTCCTGGCGGGTGCGCTTCGAGCCGTTCAGCTTCGGTCTGACCCTGCTGCCCATCGCCCGTGGCAACCTCAATCCGGCTGCGTTGGCCGGGCTCGATCTCACCATCAACGGCGGGAGGAACCTCGCATGATCACCCTGGACAACCTGACCCTGTTCAAAAACATCTACCGGGAGGGCAAGAAGTGGGGCCGCTGCGTGGAGGCCATCAATAACCTGGCCAACCTCAAGCCCGGTATCTGCCACTCCATCGGTGACTCCCTCACTTACCGCTTGCAGGAGGGGGCCAGCCCGGCCACCTCCCTGTTCGAGGGGCAGCGCCGCTACTTCGACGTTCACTACTACCTGGAAGGGGAAGAGACAGTGGAGTGGGCAGCCAAGAGCGAGCTGCGGGTCGAGCAGGCCTATGACGACACCACAGACCGCGAGTGGCTGGCAGGCGAGGTGCGTGAGCGCCAGAAAGTCGGCAACGGTCAGGTGGTGATCTTCGAGAACGACGAGGCTTACCGGTTCGCAGGCGACAGCCCGGTGCGCAAGGTGATCATCAAGGTCACCGTCGAAGGCGGCTACTTCAAGAACAAATAACAAGCCGCCGGTTCTGCACTGATAAAAGCCGGAATGGCGGGGCTCACCCTACAAATCATGCCCCGCCCTTTCGCTGAGATAACTACAGGTCTGGAGATGCACCATGTCTGATTCCAAACGGAATACGATAGGCAAGTTTGGTCTGCTGTCGCTCACCTTCGCGGCGGTATTCAGCTTCAACAACGTCATCAACAACAACATCGAGATCGGTCTGGCCTCGGCCCCGATGTTCTTTCTGGCCACCATTTTTTACTTCATTCCGTTTTGCCTGATCATTGCGGAGTTCGTATCACTGAACAAAAACTCCGAAGCAGGGGTGTATGCCTGGGTGAAGAGCTCCCTCGGCGGTCGCTGGGCCTTTATCTCCGCCTACACCTACTGGTTCGTGAACCTGTTCTTCTTCACCTCGCTGCTGCCGCGGGTTATCGCCTACGCCTCCTATGCCTTCCTCGGCTACGAGTACATTCTCACCCCGGTGGCGACCACGGCGTTGAGCATGGTGCTGTTTGCCTTTGCCACCTATGTCTCCACCAACGGCGCCAAGATGCTCGGCCCCATCACCTCGGTGACCTCGTCCCTGATGCTGCTGCTGACCCTCTCCTACATCCTGCTGGCAGGTGCGGCACTGGTGGGCGGCGTACAGCCAGCCGACCCCATCACGGTAGAGGCCATGGTCCCCGATTTCAGCTGGGCCTTCCTGGGCATCACTACCTGGATCTTTATGGCAGCCGGTGGCGCCGAGTCGGTGGCGGTCTACGTCAATGACGTGAAGGGCGGCTCCAAGTCCTTCGTGAAGGTGATCATCATCGCCGGGATCTTTATCGGGGTGCTCTACTCCATCGCCTCGCTGTTGATCAACGTGTTCGTACCGAGCGGTACCCTGAAATATACCGGCGGCTCGGTACAGGTGTTCGAGGGGCTGGCGGCCTACTTCGGCCTACCGGAGATCCTGATGAACCGCTTCGTGGGGCTGGTCTCCTTCACCGCCATGTTCGGCTCCCTGCTGATGTGGACGGCGACCCCGGTGAAGATCTTCTTCTCCGAGATCCCGGCCGGCATCTTCGGCAAGAAGACGGTCGAGCTGAACGAGAACGGCGTGCCTGCCCGGGCAGCCTGGATCCAGTACCTCATCGTGCTGCCGCTGATGGTGATCCCGACCCTGGGCTCCAACACCGCGCAGGATCTGATGAACACCGTCATCAACATGACCGCCGCTGCCTCCATGCTGCCGCCGCTGTTCATCATGCTGGCCTACCTCAATCTGCGGCTGACGCTCGATCACCTGCCGCGGGATTTCAGGATGGGTTCGCGCACCACCGGCATCGCCGTGGTCTCGGTGCTGATCGCCATCTTCTCGGTGGGCTTCCTCGCCTCCACCTTCCCGACCGGCGCCGACATCATGACCATCATCTTCTACAACGTCGGCGGGATCGTGATCTTCCTCGGCTTCGCCTGGTGGAAATACAACAGATACGAGGCCTCCCTCAGTGCCGAAGCGCGTGCCAAAGAGGCCCAGCCGACAGCGCAGGTTGCCATGCAGACGCCATAGCCACTGCATTGAATTCCAATCAAACCGGGTGGCCGTTGGCCACCCGCAAACCGTTGAACCAGAAAAGGAAAAAAGCATGAGCGAGACGATCGAGTTTGCCGAATTCAAACGGGTCGAGATGAAGGTGGGCAAGGTGCTGGAGGTGGTGCGTCACCCCGGGGCAGACAAACTCTACATCGTCCAGATCGATGTGGGTGGCGAGCGGCCGCTGCAGACCGTCACCAGTCTGGTGCCTTATTACAGCGAGGAGGAGCTGATGGGCAGCGAGGTCGTGGTGCTGACCAACCTCAAGTCCACCAAGATGCGCGGCGAGCGATCCGAGTGCATGTTGCTCTGCGCCGAGACCCCGGATGAGAGCCAGAGCGTGCTGTTGCAACCGCGGGTGCCGATGGCGCCGGGCACCCCGATCGTCTGACTGGTATTGCGAGCCGGTGCGGGAGACTGCACTGGTTCAGCAACGAGGCCGCCCACGCGGCCCGATCATAACAAGAGAATAAAGCGCGGGGCCGACAGACCCTTGCCGAACACATCACAGAGTCACAGCGCTCCCCGCAGGGAGCGCAAGTCCACTGGAGGACACCATGTCTGAATCCGTACGCGGCACCATAGGCAAGTTTGCCCTGTTGTCGATGACCTTTGCCGCCGTGTTCAACGTGCGCAACATCGTCAACAACAACATCGAGCTGGGGCTCAGCTCCGCCCCCATCTTCCTGCTGGCGACCATCGTCTACTTCATCCCGTTCGTCTTCATCATCGCCGAGTTCGTCTCGGCCAACAAAAACTCAGAGTCGGGGATGTACGACTGGCTGAAAAAACCGCTCGGCACCCGGATGGCCTATCTGGGCTCTTTTCTTTACTGGTTCGTGAACCTGTTCTGGTTCGTCTCCCTGCTGCCCAACGTCATCGCCTACGCCTCCTACGCCATGCTGGGCTATGAGTACAGCTTCTCGCCCATGGTCACCTCGATCATCTCCATCGTGCTGTTTGCGGCGGCGACCCATATCTCTACCAAGGGGGCGAGCTGGCTCGGCAAGATTGCCGAGATCGTGGCCTACGGTGTATTTGCCCTGTTCGCCATCTATGTGCTTGGTGCCCTGATGGCCCTGAGTGGCGATCATGTGCCGGCCCAGCCCATCACGCTGGAGGCAATGACTCCCACCGTCAACTGGGCGACGCTCGGCATCATGTGCTGGATCTTCCAGGCGGCGGGCGGTGCCGAGACGGCGGCGGCCTACCTCAATGACGTGAAGGGGGGCCAGAAGTCCTTCATCAAGGTGATCATCAGTGCGGGTATCGTCATCGGTGCCATGTATGCGGTCGGTTCCCTTTTGGTGAACGTGTTCGTACCGCGCGAGAGCCTCACCTATGCCGGCGGCATGGTGGAGATCTTCACCGGCATGGCGCAATACTTCGGTCTCTCCGAGGCGCTGGTGGGCCGCTTCGTCGGCGTGGTGCTGTTTATCGCCATGTTCGGCTCCATGATGATGTGGACCTCGGCGCCGGTGAAGATCCACTTCTCCGAGATCCCGCAGGGGGTTTACGGCGAGAAGACCACCCAGCTCAACGAGCACGGCGTGCCGGTGCGCGCCGCCTGGTGGCAGTTTGTCTTCGTGTTCGCGATGCTGGTGGTCAACGGCTTCGGCTCCGAGTCGGTGCAGCAGATGATGAACACCGCCATCAACCTCACCGCCGGTACCGCCATGTTGCCGCCGATCTTCATCATGGTGGCCTACTTCGTATTCCGCTGGAAACATGACGACACTCCGCGCGACTTCCGCATGGGGTCGCGCAAGTTCGGGATGGGCGTGGTGTCGGTGCTGATCGCCATCTTCGTGGTGAGCATGAGCGCCTCCGCCTTCCCGAGCGGGGTGGATTTGGTGCGCGCCTTCTTCATCAACGTCTTTATGACTGCGGTCTTCTCGGCGCTGGCCTACTGGTGGATCTCCCGCTTCGAGAAGCGGCAGGCCCGCAAGCTCGCCGGCAATGAGAAGAAAACCGGCAACGGCACGCTGGCCAGCCAGCGCTGATCGGCTGGGCGGAAAAGCGGAACGGGCGGCCTTGGTCGCCCGTTTTTTTATCCATTTTCAGCCGTTGGGGAGCTGTCAGGGCCGGCTTATCGTCAACTTTTGCTGCTCGATATGGCGAAGGTGTTAAGCATTGATGAACAATTATTCGCCGCTCAACTTTGCGCCTCTCTGTTATCGGGGTAAGCTGGAGGTTCGCTTTAGCGGGAGGTGCCAGACATCTCCCGCTCTGTTTCTTGTCCTCCCCAATCCTGACTGTCGCCATGGCTGCAGGATGCCCTTCTGATGGAGACCTTTCGTGCGTCTGGATCCCTTTACTGTTGTGCTGATTGCGGTGGTCACTCTGGCCTCCCTCTTTCCCTGCGAGGGGCAGGTGGCTGTCTGGTTCGGTCTGCTGACCAAGCTGGCGGTGGCGCTCCTGTTCTTCATGCATGGCGCCAAGCTGTCGCGCCAGAACCTGCTGGCGGGCCTCGGTCACTGGCGGCTTCATCTGGTGGTGATGCTCAGCACCTTCGTGCTGTTTCCGCTGCTGGGGCTGCTGCTCACCCCGCTGGTACCGGGCTGGCTGAGCCCGGCTATCTACCTCGGCTTCCTCTATCTCTGCGCCCTGCCGGCCACCGTGCAGTCGGCCATCGCCTTTACCTCGATGGCGGGGGGCAATGTGTCGGCGGCGGTGTGCAGCGCCTCGGCCTCCAGCATCCTCGGGATCTTCCTCTCGCCAGTGCTGGTGGGGATGATGATCCACGTGCAGGGGGAGGGGATCGACACCTGGCACTCCATCCAGTCCATCATGATGCAGCTGATGCTGCCGTTCGTGGTGGGCCACCTGTCGCGCCCGCTCATTGGTCGCTGGGTCGATAGCCACCGCCCGCTCATCGGCAAGCTGGATCAGAGCTCCATCCTGCTGGTGGTCTACGTCGCCTTCAGCGAGGCGGTGGTGCAGGGGATTTGGCGTCAAGTAAGTTGGTACGATCTGGCCAGTATTGTGCTGCTGAGCTGCGTCTTGCTGGCGCTGGTGCTCTGCTGGAACGTCTGGATCAGCCGTCGCCTCGGCTTCGACAAGGCGGACGAGATCACCATCGTCTTTTGCGGCTCGAAAAAGAGTCTGGCCAACGGGGTGCCGATGGCCAACGTCATGTTCCCGGCCGCCAGCGTCGGGGTGATGGTGCTGCCGCTGATGATCTTCCACCAGATCCAGCTGATGGTCTGCGCCGTGCTGGCCCGCCGCTATCACGAGCAGGGGCATTGATACTCGCGCCGTTTTGACTGCCATAACAAGAGGGAGGCCCGTTGGCCTCCCTCTTCTCATCTGCATGCCGATCGGCGGATTAGCGTTTGCGCCAGACGGTCAGCTGCGCCACCGTGTGCTGGTATTTGCGGGCGGTCTCGCGGATGACGAAGGGCACATCCCGCGGCGGGCAGTGCTCCTCGAACTCCGCCGCCAGCAGCCGTTGCAGCGCCTGATAGGTGGTGAGCGCCTCGCCGTTTTCGCGAATGCCGCCGAGCCAGTTGGCGGGTGGGGTATATTCCGCCAGCCAGGTATAGGGGCTGGTGAGCACCAGCAGGCCACCGCTGCGCAGTCGGGGTGCGATATCCCGCAGGAAGCGGGCGGGCTCCCGCAGCCGGTCGATGAGGTTGGAGGCGAGCACCAGATCGTAGTGGTCATATTTGGGCTTGAGGTTGCAGGCATCCCCTTGACTGAAGTGGATGCGCTCAGCCTGACTTGCCCCCAGCCCGTGGCTCGACAGGCGCGCCTCGCAATACTCCACCAGTTCACCCTCCAGCGGAATGGCGTAGCGGAAACTGTCCTGGCTGGCGAGGGCCAGCGCCACATCGATGAAGCGGGCCGAGTAGTCCACCCCGTCCACATGCTGGAAGTGGCGGGCCAGTTCGAAGCTGGCGCGGCCGGTAGCGCAGCCGATATCCAGCGCCCGCTGGTGGTTGCTGCAGAGCTCGCCAGCAAGATCAGCAAGCGTCTTGGCGTAGTTGGCTACCCCGAAGTGGCTCGGGCCGTACTGGAAGTCGAGGTACTGAGCGACCAGCGTGTCGGTTTCATAGGGATTCACGATAACGGGTTCCTGATAACGGGAGACCAGATAGCGGAAACCCGCATGCTGGAAGAAGTGACGCCGGAAGGCGTAACGGGATGATTTGAGCGCTTCGTTACCTGTGCTGATCCAGCTGCCGCCCTTGATCAGGGTGTGCTTGCCATCAAAGGTGGGGGTGGAGAAGTCGTCGTAGAGCGGGTGGATTTTAAAGCCGTCGAAGCCGTCGATGGCGGTGCTGGTCCACTGCCAGACATTGCCCACCAGATCGAAGAACTCCCCTTGCGGGCAGGCATCCACCGGGCAGGAGGAGGCGAAACGGGCCAGATTGATATTGCCGGGGGCCTCCATCCAGTCCGGCTGATCGCCGGGTACCTGCTCGCGCAGCAGCTGCCACTCCGCCTCGCTCGGCAGCTGGATGGGAAGGCCGGTCCGGGCCGCCTGCCAGCGACAGAAGGCGGCCGCCTCCAGCTGATTCACCTCGACTGGCCAGTCCCATGGCATGGCGACCTGCTCGGTCATCAGCCGCAGCTGCAATTGTTCGGGCTCGGCGGGGTCACCCACCCAGAAGGTGGGCATCTGCGCCTTGGCGTACTGACACCAACCCCACCCCTCTTCATCCCACCACTGTTGCTGGCCGTAGCCCCCCGCCTGGACGAAGGCGAGGTACTCGGCATTGCTCACCAGCATGCGGCTGGCCTGAAACGGGGCCAGCTCGATCTGGCGCTCGCCATATTCGTTGTCCCAGCCGTAGGTGGCGTCCCGCTTGCCAAGGCGCACCTTGCCGCCTGCAACCGGCAGCAGGCTGTTGGCGGGCACCTGGTCAATGCGGTGGCGGGCTTCGGTACAGGCGGGCCAATAAGGCTGCGGCCGCACCCAGGCGAGCGGCAGCTGGCGGATCAGCACGCTGGAGGTTTCGAGGTGGATGCGCTCGTGCTCTATCCCCATCAGGATCACCCAGGCCGGGCTTTGCCAGTCGATGGGCAGGGTGAGCGGCATCTGGCGAATAAAATCGCACACCAGCGAACGGACTTTGGCCCGATAGCTGCGCAGCTCGCTGACCTTGGGCCAGTCGTAGTGGGTCTCGTCCAGATCGTCCCAGCTCATCTCGTCCACCCCGATGGCGACCATGGCCTCGATGCGGGCATCCAGCCGCTGATCGATCAGGCGCGCCGCCAGCAGCTTGTTGATAAAGAAGGCGGCGGTGTGGCCGTAGTAGAAGATGAGCGGGTGGCGCAGCGGGATCGCCTTGTTGAACCAGGCCCGCTCATCGGCCAGACAGTCGAACAGCGAATCGTAGAGATCGAAGGTCTGGCAGAAGTAGGCGAGCAGCTCGCGCCGTTTCTGCTCGGGATCGCTGCCGGTCAGCAGCGGGGTGCGAGTCGGTTCCGGCAGACCGGTGGCGGTGGCATAGAGAGGGCTTGCTTGGGTCACGCTCTGACTCCTTGTTGGCAGTGAAGACTGACAAGACAGTGGTAATGACATTACCGCAATAGAGAGCTTGGTACGCACGAAGTACCACTATTGGCTCAACAGACCGGCAGGACAATCAAAAACGTCCACGGGCTGTCAGCATAGTGACCGGCAGGACGACCCGCCAATCAGCCACAATCATATCCGTTCGAGAATGGTTATTTTCACCAAAATATGGTCTAAATGGCTCTCTAAATTCTTCACTCTGTTCTGGGTGAAATAGTTATTTCCTTTTGAATCATCATGTTAATTTTTGGCTCACGCTTTGCAGAGCATGAAAACCAATTGGCCCTGGATGGCCAACACATAAAAAGGAGGAGAGTAGCGATGAAATGGATGATGGTTGTCATGTTGATGGTTGGGCTCAGTGGGTGTCACTGGCTGGATCAGACCAGAGTGACCGGCGCGGGGGCCGTGGTCGAGCGCCAGCAGGCGCTTGGTGACGGGGTGACCCGGGTGCTGGCGGGTGTGCCTGCCACCCTCCATCTGGTCGCGGGGGAGCCGCGCGGCATCCTGATCAAGGGGCAGGAGAACCTGCTGCCCTATCTGGAGCTGACCGAGAGCGGCGACAAGCTGGAGATCGAGGTGAAGGAGGGTTACCGGCTCGATCCTACCGAGCCGCTGGAGCTGACCATCACCTTGCCGGTGTTGAACGAACTGGCATTGGCCGGGACCGGCAACGGCGATCTGAGCGGCTTCAAGGGGGATTCGCTGGTGCTGTCGGTGGCCGGTACCGGTGACATCGTCGCCAGTCAGCTGGAGCTGAAACGGCTGGAAGGGAATATCGCTGGCACCGGCAGTCTGGAGCTGGGCAGCGGTTCGGCACAGGCTATCGAGCTGAACATTGCCGGTGCTGGCGACGTGCTCGGGAGCGAGATGCGCGGCAACGAGGTAGAGGTCAATATCGCCGGTAGTGGTGATGTGGCGGTACGGGCGCAGGAGACGCTGAAAGTCGGCATCGTCGGCTCAGGCAACATCGCCTACTGGGGCGATCCCAAGGTGGAGCAGCAGATCGCAGGCTCCGGCGGCGTGACCCGCGCGGGCAGCTGATATCAACCGATCACCACAACTGGAACAGGCCCGCAACGGGCCTGTGTTGATCAGAGGTGGCGGGCGTGAAAGCGCAGGTGCGCCTCGATAAAGCTCGCCACGAAGTAGTAGCTGTGGTCATAGCCCTCGTGGCGGTTGAGCTCCAGCGGCCATCCCTTGCTGGCTGCCACCTCGGCCAGCGCATCGATATGCAACTGCTCGGCGAGGAAGGGATCATCCAGCCCCACATCCACCAGGGTGGGCAGCGGCGTGACCGGCTGGTGGCGCAGCAGCTGGCAGGCATCCCACTCCTGCCACAATAGCGGATTGCTGCCGAGGTAGGCGCCGAGCGCCTTCTGGCCCCAGGGGCAGCGGCTCGGGTGGCAGATCGGGCTGAAGGCCGAGACCGAGCGGTAGCGACCGGGCTCCCGCAGCGCGGCGATCAGCGCACCGTGACCGCCCATGGAGTGGCCACTGATGGCGCGGCGGGTCGAGACCGGGAAGTGGGTCTCTATCAAGTCAGGCAGCTCGCGGGTGACGTAGTCATACATCTGGTAGTGCGCCTGCCAGGGGCTCTGGCTGGCATTGACGTAAAAGCCCGCGCCCATGCCGAGGTCATAACCGGGATCGTCCGCTACACCGTCACCGCGGGGGCTGGTGTCCGGCGCCACCAGTGCGATGCCAAGCTCGGCGGCAATGCGCTGGGCACCCGCCTTCTGCATGAAATTCTCATCGGTGCAGGTGAGGCCGCTGAGCCAGTAGAGTACTGGGACTTTCTGGCCGGTGAGGGCCTGAGGCGGCAGATAGATGGCAAAATTCATCTCGCAGCCGAGCACGCTGGCGTGGTGGCGATAGCGCTTGTGCCAGCCGCCGAAGCTCTTGTTGCTGCTGATAATCTCCAGATTCATCGAAGGACTCCTGTACCCCGCCCACGATGGCGGGCGGGGCGATCATGCTCAGTAGTGGATGACGGTGCGGATGCTCTTGCCTTGGTGCATCAGATCAAATGCGTCGTTGATCTGCTCAAGCCCCATGGTGTGAGTGATGAAGTCATCAAGACGGAACTCACCCTGCATGTAGCGCTGCACATAGCTCGGCAGTTCGCTGCGACCGCGAACCCCGCCGAAGGCGCTGCCGCGCCAGACCCGACCGGTCACCAGCTGGAACGGACGGGTGCTGATCTCCTGACCCGCTCCGGCGACGCCGATGATGACCGACTCGCCCCAGCCCTTGTGGCAGCACTCCAGCGCCGCACGCATTACTTTGACGTTGCCGATGCACTCGAAGGAGAAGTCGACGCCGCCGTCGGTCAGTTCGACGATCACCTCCTGAATCGGTTTGTCGTAGTCGTTCGGGTTGATGCAGTCGGTGGCGCCCAGCTTGCGGGCCAGCTCGAACTTGCTCTCGTTGATGTCGATGGCGATGATGCGACCGGCCTTGGCCAGACGGGCACCGATCACCGCCGAGAGGCCGATGCCCCCCAGCCCGAAGATGGCGACGCTTTCACCCTCCTTCACCTTGGCGGTGTTCATCACGGCGCCGATGCCGGTGGTGACGCCGCAACCGAGCAGGCAGACCTCTTCCAGCGGGGCGGCCGGGTCCACCTTGGCGATGGAGATCTCCGGCAGTACCGTGTATTCGCTGAAGGTGGAGGTGCCCATGTAGTGATAGATGGGCTGGCCATCTTTCGAGAAGCGGGTGGTACCGTCCGGCATCAGCCCCTTGCCCTGGGTGGCACGGATCTTCTGGCAGAGGTTGGTCTTGCCGGATTTGCAGAATTTGCACTCGCCGCACTCGGGGGTGTAGAGCGGGATCACGTGATCCCCCACCTTGACGCTGGTGACCCCTTCGCCGACCGATTCGACGATGCCGCCCCCCTCGTGACCGAGAATGCAGGGGAAGACCCCTTCCGGATCCTCACCGGAGAGAGTGAAGGCATCGGTGTGGCAGACGCCGGTGGCGACGATGCGCACCCGCACTTCGCCCGCTTGCGGCGGCATGACCTCGACCTCTTCAATGGAGAGGGGCTGACCCGGGCCCCAGGCGATGGCGGCTTTACACTTGATGCTTTGAACCTGTGCCATGAATGACATCCTTCTTGTTGAGCAGGGTGAACAGAGATGAGTTCGGACAGTCAGTGTAGTTTCCCGCCGATTTGGTGATAATGAGGGCAAATCTCAAATCACTTTTACACACAGGTAATAATGTTCGGCTGGGAAGGGATCTGTGAATTTGTCAGCGTGGCAGAGCAGGGGGGCTTTACCCCGGCGGCGCGCAAGCTGGGGGTGTCGGTGGCGCAAGTCAGCCGGCAGGTGGCACAGCTGGAGGATCGGCTGCAGGCCAAGTTGCTGCTGCGCACCACCCGTCAGGTGCGGCTCACTGAACTAGGCGAGATCTACTATCGCCACTGCCGTCAGCTGCTCGATAACCTCTACGAGGCGGAGCTGGCGGTGGGGCGCCATCAGGCGGTACCGCAAGGCACCCTGCGCATCACGGCCCCCGTCTCCTACGGCGAGAGCCGCATTGCCCCGCTGGTGAATGACTTTATGGTGCGCTTTCCCCAGTTGGAGGTGACCCTCAACCTCACCAACCAGCTGCTGGATCTGGTGCATGAAGGCTACGATCTGGCGCTGCGGCTTGGCCACCTCAAGGATTCGACGCTGGTGGCGCGCAAGCTGGCGCAGCGGGTGCCCTATGTCTGCGCCTCACCGGCCTACACCGCCCGCCACGGCATGCCCAGCAGCCTCTCCGAGCTGACCCGCCACACCTGCCTGGTGGGCAACAGCGACGAGTGGCACTTCACCCTGGATGGCCGCCCCCACAGCGTGCGGGTGCGCGGCCTGTTGCAGTGCAACAGCGGCCACGCCCTGCTGGATGCGGCGCTCAAGGGGATCGGCATCATCCAGCTGCCGGACTACTACGTGAGCGACCATCTGGCCCAGGGCGAATTGATCGAGCTGCTGCCCGAACTGCGGGCCCCGGCGGAGGGGATCTGGGCCCTCTATCCCCATAACCGCCACCTCTCCCCCAAGGTGCGGCTGCTGGTGGACTACCTCGCCGAGCGGCTGAGCGACCCGCAGCAACCGGCGCTGGTGATGCCGATAGGCTAGGGCGCTCCTCGCCAGTTGACTCACTGGCGGCGGGCGACAGGTGCGATGGCCGGAAAATAAAAGAGCCCTTGAGGAATCAAGGGCTCTTTTGCAGGTAACAACCGGATGGTCGGTGACCCATCACTCGATGTTCTGGATCTGCTCGCGCATCTGCTCGATAAGGACCTTCAGCTCGACGGCCGACTGGGTCACTTCGGCGTTGATCGACTTTGAACCAAGCGTGTTCGACTCGCGGTTGAACTCCTGCATCATAAAGTCGAGACGACGGCCGCAGGCGCCACCCTTCTTCATGATTTTGTTGGTTTCGCTGATGTGCATCTCCAGACGATCCAGCTCTTCGGCCACGTCGATCTTCTGGGCCAGCAGCACGATCTCCTGCTCGATGCGGGCCGGATCCAGCTCCACCTTGGCTTCGGCCAGACGGTCGGTGAGCTTCTGGCGCTGCCACTCGATGATCTGCGGCAGGTGGACGCGCACCTTCTTCACTTCCACCTGAATACCGGCCAGACGCTGTTCGATCAGCGCCTTGAGGTTGGCCCCTTCGCTGGCGCGGGAGGCGAGGAAATCTTCCATGGTCTGGTCAAACCCGCCGAGCAGCTCGGTGGCGACCGCGTCCATGTCCTGTTCGGCGGCAGCCATGACACCCGGCCAGCGCAGCACGTCGACCGGGTTGAGCTGGCCCTGGCCGGCTTCTTTCATTACCCAGCTGGCGCTGTCGATGATGAGCTTGGCCAGCTCTTCATTAATATGTAGCTGGCTGGCTGCGGCCTGAGCGGCCTCGAAGCGCAGGTTGCACTCCACCTTGCCGCGCTGCAGTTTGGCGCGGAAACGCTCACGCAGAACCGGCTCCAGGCTGCGCAGTTGCTCCGGCAGGCGAATGTAGGTCTCCAGATAGCGCTGGTTGACCGAACGAATTTCCCAAACGGCTGTGCCCCAGTCGCCCTTGAATTCCTTGCGGGCGTAGGCGGTCATGCTGTGAATCATTGATTGTTCCGGGCTTAATGAAGTGTGCGGCCAGTATACTCAGCCCGGCCCTGCTCGTCAGCCGATGCCGTGGTTTTAGCGGCTGATATTTGGGGCGGGATCACTTATAATCCCCCGCCAATTTGAGCCAGCCCAGAGGTCCGTTCCATGTCACGTCCAAGCGATCGCAGTGCCGCGCAACTTCGCCCGGTTACCATTACCCGCAATTTCACCAAACATGCAGAAGGCTCAGTGCTGGTGGAGTTCGGTAACACTCGCGTGCTCTGCACCGCCAGCGTTGACACCAGCGTGCCGCGCTTCCTGAAAGGGAAGAACCAGGGCTGGGTGACCGCCGAGTACGGCATGCTGCCGCGCTCCACCCACTCCCGGATGAACCGCGAAGCGGCCTCCGGCAAGCAGAGTGGCCGTACTCTGGAGATCTCCCGTCTGATCGCCCGCTCCCTGCGCGCGGCGGTAGACCTGACCGCGCTGGGCGAGCACTCCATCACAGTTGACTGTGATGTGCTGCAGGCCGATGGCGGCACCCGCACCGCCTCCATTACCGGTGCCTGCGTGGCGCTGGTGGATGCGCTGAACTGGATGGTCGAGAAGGGCATGATCAAGCAGAGCCCGCTCAAGCAGATGATCGCCGCCGTCTCCGTCGGCATGTATCAGGGCGAAGCCATCTGCGATCTGGAGTACATCGAAGACTCCGCCGCCGAGACCGACATGAACGTGGTGATGACCGAAGATGGTCGCATCATCGAGGTGCAGGGCACTGCGGAGGCCGAGCCCTTCACCCATGAGGAGCTGCTGGAGATGCTGGCGCTCGCCAAGGGCGGCATCGCCGACATCATTGCGCTGCAGAAGCAGTCGCTCTCCTGATTTTAAAAACGCGGCATTGACCGCGTTTTTTTATACCCCCACACAAGTAAACGACAAGCCAAGCAAGGAGCCAGAATGAAAGCCTACCAGCGTCAATTTATCGAGTTCGCCCTGGAGAAACAGGTCCTCAAATTCGGTGAATTCACCCTGAAATCCGGTCGTAAAAGCCCCTACTTCTTCAACGCCGGTCTGTTTAACAGCGGCCGCGATCTGGCCCGTCTCGGCCGCTTCTATGCCGCTGCTCTGATGGATGCCGGCATCGAGTTCGATGTGCTGTTTGGCCCGGCCTACAAGGGGATCCCCATCGCCTCCGCCACCGCCGTGCAGCTGGTGGAACAGTACGACGTGGACGTGCCCTGGTGCTTCAACCGCAAGGAGGCCAAGGATCACGGCGAGGGCGGCAATCTGGTGGGCAGCCCGCTCAAGGGTCGCATCATGCTGGTGGATGACGTCATCACCGCCGGTACTGCCATCCGCGAATCCATGGATCTGATCCAGGCCAGCGGCGCCTCGCTGGCGGGTGTACTGATCGCGCTGGACCGTCAGGAGAAGGGCAAGGGCGAGCTCTCCGCCATTCAGGAGGTGGAGCGTGACTACGGCGCCCACATCATCGCCATCATCCAGATGAGCGACCTGATCGCTTATTTGGAAGAAAAGCTGGAAGAGAAGCAGGCCGAACAGCCGGAGCTGGCAGCGCAACTGGCGGCCATGAAGGCTTACCGCGCCCAGTACGGTATCTGAGTTCCGCTCACACCGCGCAATAGCTGAATGCGGCGCCCGTTTGTTCTCTGGCAGCAAACGGGCGCCGTTTTTTCATCTGCAAAAAGTGGATCATGTGGCTTGAGCTTACCCTTACGGTAAAGGTTAGGGTTTGCCAGTCGGCGTTTTGTTGTGCCGACGAGTTCCGGGGAGGAACAACATGACCACTCATCTTCAATCACCCATTCATCTGCAGTTGCCGCTCAGCGGCATGAGCTGCGCCAACTGCGCAGGCCGTATCGCGGCCAGTCTCAACAAACTCGACGGGGTATCGGCCACCGTCAACTTCGCGCTGGAGCAGGCGGCCATCGAGTTGGCCAGCCCCGATCGCCTGTCTGCGGTGCTCGACAGCATCAAGAGTCAGGGTTACGACTACGGCAGCGAGACCTTTTTGTTTCAAATTACCGGTATGACTTGTGCCGGTTGTTCGGCTCGACTGAACAAAATGCTGGCCGCGCTGCCTGGCGTTATCTCCGCCGAGGTCAACTTCTCCATCGAACAGGCCCGCATCGTGCTGATCCCCGGGATGCAGACGCCCGCCGCTTTACGCGAGCAGATCGAGGCGCTTGGCTTTGGCGCCCAGCTGGCACAGGGGTCGGCCAGCGGCCGCCGCCAGCAGTTGCTGGAGCGGGAGGCGCAGGAGGCCGCCACTGCCCGTCAGGCGCAGATCCGGGTCATCGTCTCGGCGTTGCTGACCTTGCCGCTGCTGGTGGGGATGCTGGCCATGGCCGGACTGTTCCCCTGGCATCTGCCCGCCTGGTTGGAGCCGCTGCTCGCCACCCCGGTGCAGTTCTGGATCGGGGCCCGTTTCTATCGCGGCGCCTGGCTCGCCATCAAGAACCGCGCAGCCAATATGGATGTGCTGGTGGCTACCGGCACCAGCGCCGCCTACTTCTACAGTCTCTATCTGTTGTTGACGCTGGGGATGGCTGCCAGCGGCAAGCTCTATTTCGAGGCGAGCGCCATCATCATTACCCTGATTTCGTTGGGGAAACTGCTGGAAGCTCGGGCCAGACGCAGCACCCAGTCCGCCATTCGCGAACTGATGGCGCTGCGGCCGGAAACCGCCACCGTCAGGCGTGGCGAGAGCTGGCAGAGTGTCGCTATCGACGAAGTGCTGCGCGGCGATCGACTGCGGGTGCTGGTGGGTGAGCGGGTGCCGGTGGATGGCAGAATCGTGAGCGGCGCCAGCGAGCTGGATGAGTCGATCCTCACCGGCGAGAGTCTGCCGGTGCCGCGCAGTGCGGGCGACAAGGTGCTGGGCGGAGCCATCAACCGCTCCGGCGTTCTGGAGATCGAAGCCACTACCGTGGGGGAGGATTCCAGCCTCAGCAAGATTATCGCATTGGTGGAGAGTGCCCAGATGGGCAAGGCGCCGCTGCAACAGTTGGTGGACAAGGTCTCCGCCGTGTTCGTACCGGTGGTGATGGCCATCGCCCTGTTCACCCTGCTGGTGTGGTACGCCATCAGCAACGACTTCGGTCAGGCCCTGCTGGCGGCTGTGGCGGTGCTGGTGATCGCCTGCCCCTGTGCGCTGGGGCTGGCGACCCCGGCGGCCATCGTCACCGGTACCGGAGTCGCGGCGCGCCACGGCATTCTGATCAAGGATGTGGATACCCTGCAGAAGGCCCACGCCATCAAGGCGCTGATCTTCGACAAGACCGGCACGCTCACTCAGGGCAAGCCGGTACTGGCCAGCTGGAGCGGCAATGACGAGCAGTTGCATCTGGCCGCCGCCCTGCAGCAGGCGAGCGAACACCCGCTGGCGCTGGCGATGCGCGAGGCGGTCGGCAGCGGGGTGGCACTGCCTCAGCCCGACGCGGTCGAGGTGCGGGTCGGTGCCGGTATTGTCGGTCAGGTAGCGGGTCACACAGTCGCCATCGGTAATGGCTCCCTGCTGGCCCAGCTCGGCATTGATCAGCCGCAACAGGATGAACAACCTGCCGATGGCGCTACCCGGGTCTGGGTCGCTATCGATGGCGTGGTGGCCGGCATTGCGGCACTGGCCGATACCCTGCGCCCCGAAAGTCCGGAAGCCATCGCCACCCTGCGCCAGCGCGGCATCGCCAGCTGGCTGGTGAGCGGCGATGCACCTGCGCCGGTGGCCCATATCGCCGCCAAACTGGGGCTGGACGGGGCCTTTGACTCCGTGCTGCCAGCGGGCAAGGTGGAGAAAGTGGAGGCGCTGCGGGCGCAAACCCGCGGGCTGGTGGCCATGGTGGGGGACGGGGTGAACGATGCCCCGGCGCTGGCGGCGGCGGACGTCGGCATCGCCATGGGCTCCGGCTCCGACGTGGCGATGGAGACCGCCGCCATCACCCTTATGCGCTCTGATCCGCGGTTGGTGGCCGATGCCATCGACATCTCGGCGGCCACCTGGCGCACCATACAGCAGAATCTGTTCTGGGCCTTCGTGTTCAACATCATCGGCATTCCGCTGGCGGCACTGGGTTACCTCAGCCCCGAGTTGGCGGGGGCGGCCATGGCCCTGAGCAGCATTACCGTTTTGAGCAATTCCCTGTTATTGAAACGCTGGCAGCCCAGGGCGGCGCACGGGCCAGCATCCAACCCGATCAGTAAGGAGGCATAAATGAACATCAGCAAGGTTGCCAAGGCCACTGGGCTGACCGCCAAGACCATCCGTTATTACGAGAGCATTGGCCTCATCACCGCCCCGGTACGCAGTGACAACGGCTATCGCAGTTACACCGAGGGGGCGCTGCGGGAGCTGCGTTTCGTCAAGCGGGCGCGGGAGACCGGCTTCAATCTGGAAGAGTGTCAGGAGCTGCTGGCGCTCTATCGGGACGAGCACAGAACCAGTGCCCAGGTGAAGAAGCTGGCGCAGGAGAAGATCGTCGATCTGCGCGCCCGCATTGCCGGTTTGCAGGCCATGCTTACCTCCCTGGAAGGGTTGGTCTGCTGCTGCCACGGGGATGAAAATCCCGAGTGCCCGATCCTCGACGAATTGGAGAAGGGGTGAGCAAGGACTCACCTGCCAGCGCAGAAGAAATCGTTATTGATTGATTAACTTCTTAATAAGCGGCGCTTTATTGTTGCGGGTCAGGGGGGTAATGGTAGACTGCTCGGCTCTTGTACAGGAGTACTCAGTTGACCCAGAGTGTGACACGCCAGGTTAAGCAGGCCATTATGGCCCAGCTCTATACCCATGCATCGTTCAGTCTCCCCTGTTTGGGCGTGTTGGCATTTGGCTGGAGTCTGCTGTTTCACGACTATCTACCCGCCATCGAAGCGCTCGGTTGGCTGGCAGGCACTTTCCTGTGGCTGCTGGGTCGGGGCTGGCACCTGCGCTGGCGCCGAGCCCGCCTGCACCAGACTCCGTTGCCGGTGCTGGAGCGGGAGCTCTTTATCGGAGCCACCACTACCTCCATCATCTGGGCCCTCGGGGTGCTGCTCTACATGGACAAGCTGCCCGATACCTACCGGGCCGCCATGATGATGCTCTCCAGCCTCATTCTTACCGGCAGCGCCATCATGCTGTTTGGCAGCCGCCGCACCCTCTATGGTTCCGCCCTGCCGCTGGGCATGGCGATGCTGTTCGAGCTGGGCAATGGCAACGAGCAGGAGCGGATTGTCTCCTGCATGCTGGCGGGCTATCTGTTTGTCTTTCTGCCGACCCTGTTGCGCCGGATGCGGCGGGATCAGATCGCCTCGCTCCACCACCGTTTCTCCAACGCCGAACTGGTGGCCGAACTGAAGGCGGTCTCCGAGCATTTGCGTCTCACCTCCCGCCTCGATGGCCTGACCGGCATCGCCAACCGTGCCCATCTCGACGACTCTCTGGAGCGGGCCTGGCGGCGCTGCCATCGCGCCCGGGCGCCGTTGTCGCTGGTGCTGGTGGATGTGGATTACTTCAAGCAGTTCAACGATCTCTACGGCCATCAGCTGGGGGATGACTGCCTGCAACAGGTGGCGGGGCTGCTGGCCGAGGTGGAGCGGCGCGAGGATGATCTGGCGGCCCGTTATGGCGGCGAAGAGTTTGCCCTGCTGCTGCCCTGCACCGGCATGCAGGGGGCGTTGCAGGTGGCGGACAATGTGCGGCAGGCGCTCAAGGAGCTGGCCATCCCGCACCAGAAGTCACTGGTCTCCGGTCGGGTCACATGTAGTTTTGGTGTTGCGACACTGATACCGGACAACAGCATGAAAATCGCCGATTTGATCCAAAAAGCGGATGCGGCACTCTATCAGGCCAAGCATAATGGGCGGGATCGAATCGAAGTAGCCTTGATGGGTAAGGTTGCCTGAATTTAACGTGACAGATTAAAGAGGTTGTCTATGCAATGTCATCGTATCGAAGAGCTGCTGGAGTTGTTGCAGCCTGCCTGGATCAAGGAACAGGATCTCAGCCTGGTGCAGTTTGTTGCCAAACTGGCCCAAGAAGCGGGATTTGAAGGGCCTCTGTCCGAGCTGACCGACGACATGCTGATCTATCACCTCAAAATGCGGGAATCCGACAAGCAGGCGATGATCCCCGGTCTGGCTAAGGATCATGTGCCCGATTTCAAAGAGGCGCTGCTCAAGGCGCGCGGAATCAAGTGAATCTTTAGCGGAAGCGCATCACCTCGGGGTGATGCGCTTTTTTGTTGCCGAAAATTGCGATCCAACCCCAATATTAGATACATCTAATCCACACAATTAGCATGCTGTTTAAGATATAATCCGCTCCATAACAAATAAGGGAGCGATGTCTTGCAATGGCCGACCACGATAAAATCGATATCAAGGACGTCACCGACAAGGGCGTAACCGGGACTTTCAACCCCAATACGTTCAAAGCCAGCGACGACAGATTCAACCCGGGCAACCGCATCTATGTGCGGGCCCAGAAAGGGTATTGGCAGCGGATGCGCAAGGCCATGGGCTGGTTCTTTGTGGCGCTGTTCGTGCTGCTGCCCTGGCTGCGTTACGACGGGCGACAGGCGGTGCTGTTCGACCTCGGTCACCAGCAGTTCCATATCTTTGGCGCCACCATCTGGCCGCAGGATCTGACCCTGCTCGCCTGGCTCTTCATGATCGCCGCCTTCGGACTCTTCTTTATTACCACTTTCCTCGGTCGGGTCTGGTGTGGCTATCTCTGCCCACAGACGGTCTGGACCTTCATGTTCATCTGGTTTGAAGAGAAGCTGGAAGGGCCCGCCAACAAGCGGCGCAAGCTGGACGAGGCGCCCTGGAGCGGCGAGAAGCTGGCCCGCAAGGGTGCCAAGCATCTGGCCTGGCTGGCGATCTCGCTGGTGACCGGCCTGACCTTCGTCGCCTACTTCCAGGATGTGACTGAACTGGTGCCAGACCTCTTCACCCTGCAGGCTAGCGGATGGGTGCTGTTCTGGGTGCTCTTCTTCACCATCATCACCTACGGCAATGCAGGCTGGATGCGTGCCATCATGTGTATCCACATGTGCCCCTATGCCCGCTTCCAGTCCGCCATGTTCGACAAGGACACCTTCATCGTCGGCTATGACACCAAGCGTGGCGAGACCCGTGGCGCCCGCTCCCGCAAGGCAGATCCCAAGGCGATGGGGCTGGGTGACTGTATCGACTGCGATCTTTGCGTGCAGGTCTGCCCGACCGGTATCGATATTCGCGACGGCCTGCAGTACGAGTGCATCAACTGCGGTGCCTGCGTCGATGCCTGCGACCAGACCATGGAACGTATGGGTTATCCGAAAGGGCTTATCAGCTACACCACAGAGCACAAGCTGGCCAACGACTCCACCCATGTAGCGCGGCCCAAGTTGATCGGTTACGGGCTGGTGATGGCGGTGATGCTGGGGGTCTTTGTCTACAACGCCATGTCCATCATGCCGATGGGGCTCGATATCCTGCGGGATCGCAACCAGCTGTTCCGCGAAAACAGCGAGGGGCTTATCGAGAACACCTACACCCTCAAGATCCTCAACAAGACCCTGCAGTCCCAGACCTACCAGCTTGATGTGGAGGGCTTGCCCGAGTATCAGTGGTTCGGCCCCCGTGAAGTGACCCTGAAGGCGGGCGAGATCTACACCCTGCCGGTCAGTCTGGCGGTCGATCCCTACAACCTGAAACGGCCGGCGCTGGATATCCAGTTCGTGCTGAAACGGGAGGGGGCGGCGCCCGATGACAGCAAGGGCAACCTGCGCCAGGGCAGCAAGTTTATCAGCCGGTTGTAACTGTGTGTGGCTGCGGGCCGGGCGTGACACCAGTCCGGTCACCAGCGAGCACGGCAATGGCGGGCAGTAGTGATAGAATGGGGCGCAACGGCGCCCCTTTCTTATGGTGGATGACATGCGTTTCAACTATTCCGACCTCAATCCCGACCTCATCATGGATGCGCTCGATCTCAGTGGCCTGCGGCTCGACTCCGGCCTTATCGAGCTCAACAGCTACGAAAACCGGGTCTACCAGTTTCAGGATGAGGATCGTCGCCGCTATGTGGTGAAGTTCTACCGTCCCGGCCGCTGGAGCCGGGCCCAGATCCTCGAGGAGCACGAGTTTGCCACCCGTCTCGCGGAGGCTGAGATCCCGGTCGCCGCACCGCTCGCCTTCGCGGGCGAGACCCTGCTGGAGCACGAGGGCTACCCCTTTGCCATCTGGCAGAGCGTCGGTGGCCGCCAGTTCGAGGTGGATAACCTCGATCAGCTGGAGTGGGTGGGGCGTTTCCTCGGTCGCATTCATCAGATCGGCGCCAGCAAGCCGTTTCACCATCGGGTGCGGCTCGATGTGGAGAGCATGCTGCATGAACCGCGTCAGCTGCTGGCGTCTGGCGAGTGGCTGCCAAGCGGGCTGGCGAAGCAATTCTTCGGGGTACTCGACGAGCTGATCAAGCATGTCAGCGACGCCATGACCCTGGATGTGGCGCAGATCTCCCTGCATGGCGACTGCCACCCGGGCAACATCCTCTGGCGCGATGGCCCCATGTTTGTCGACCTCGATGATTGCCGTACCGGCCCCGCGATTCAGGATCTCTGGATGATGCTCAGCGGCGAGCGCCATGAGCAGCAGATCCAGCTCGATACCCTGCTGGCGGGCTACGAGGAGTTTATGGAGTTCGACTCGCGGGAGCTGGCGCTGATCGAGCCGCTGCGGGCGATGCGCATCGTTCACTACATGGCCTGGCTGGCGCGGCGCTGGGAAGATCCCGCCTTCCCCCGTCACTTCCCCTGGTTCAATACCGATCACTACTGGCGTCAACAGATAGCGACACTGCACGATCAGCTGGAGGCACTCAAGGCGCCACCGTTGAGCCTTATGCCGGGGTGGTAACTTATCCGGCGGCCAGCAGATAGCCCCACCTTTGGCACGATCAGCTGGAAGTACTGAAGGCACCGCCGTTGAGCCTGATGCCAAACTGGTGAAATAGAAGGGATCTTGTGCGGCAAGGGGGACTCGATCTCCGGCCCTGACCATTGACGTCAGCATGGCGAAACAATAGGCTTGGCACTGCTTCGGTTCGCCGGGCGTGCCTCACAGTGACCCCTTAACAGGAAACATCATGAAAAAAGTTCTATTTTTCCTTGCTGCCATGCTGATGATCCCCATGGTTCACGCCGCCCCCGAGTTCAAGGAAGGCGTCAACTACGATGTGGTCAAACAGACTGGCACTGCCCAGCCGGAAGTGATGGAGTTTTTCTCCTACTACTGCCCGCACTGCGCTACCTTCGAACCGATCGTTGAACAGTTGAAGGCCGGGTTGCCAGAGGGTGTGCCCCTCAAGAAGAACCCGGTTGCTTTCCTCGGCCGCGAAATGGGCCCCGAGATGCAGCGTGCTTATGCCGTTGCCAGCCTGCTCAACGCCGAAGCCAAGCTGACTCCGGCCATCTTCACCAAGATCCACACCCAACGTCAGCCGCCGATGAGCCGTGACGATGTGAAGAAGATCTTCGTGGACAACGGCGTACCGGCTGAAGAGTTCGACGGCGCCGTCGACAGCTTCGCCGTCTCCGGCATGGTCTCCCAGTTCGATCGCAACACCGAGAGCTACAACATTCGCGGTGTACCGGCCTTCCTGGTGAACGGCAAGTACATGGTGAAGATTGAATCCATCACCTCTCAAGAGCAGTTCAACAAGCTGGTGCAGTTCCTGCTGGCCAAGAAAGACTGATACCCCTTGAGTCGATAAAAAAGCCCGCCGGTGCGAACCGGCGGGCTTTTTGTTTTCTGGTGCTCGGAAAGATCAGACCCCGACGTGGAACGCCTGTTTGAGGTTGCGGATAAACTCCGCATCCCGGCAGAGGGTCTTGCCCGGGCTATCGGAGATCTTGGCAACCGGGCCGCCATTGCACTCGATCAGCTTGAAGACGATGTTCATCGGGCTGACGCCGGGCAGATCGCAGGTGAGCTTGGTGCCGATGCCGAAACTGGTGTTGATGCGGCCACGGAAGTGACGGAACAGCTGCACCGCCTTGTCGAGATTGAGCCCGTCGGAGAAGACCAGGGTCTTGTCGGTGGGGTCGATGCCAAGGCGCTGATAGTGGCTGATCGCCTTCTCGCCCCACACCACGGGATCGCCGGAGTCGTGACGCAAGCCCTGATAGCTGCTGGCCAGCTCGAAGTCGAAGTCCCGCAGGAAGGCATCCATGGTGATGCAGTCGGTCAGGGCGATACCGAGATGGTCGGTGAACTCGTCCAGCCAGCTGGTGAGGGCAGCGCGCTGGCTGTGCTCCAGCGGGAAGCCGAGCTGCTGGTGCGCCTGGAACCACTCATGGGCCTGGGTGCCGACCGCGGGCAGCTTGTACTTCTGGGCCAGCATGTAGTTGCTGGTGCCGCGAAACGCCGGCAGCCGCTCCTTGAGACGACCCACTACCGCATCCTGTACCGCGTGAGAGAAGCGGCGGCGGGTGCCGAAGTCGATGAGGTTGAACTCGCTCATCTCGTCGTGGCTCAGCTCCTTCTCCAGCTTGTCGATCTTCTGATCGAGCCGCTCCAGCGCGTGGCTGACGCCGAACTGGGGGTAGCGGAAGCGGTTGCGCATCTCGCTGATGATGGCGAGCACCGGGATTTCCCACAGGATCACATCCTGCCAGGGGCCCTCGACCCGCACATTGATGCGGCCATCCTGCTCGAACACTTTGAGCAGCGAGGCGTCGAGTGGCTTGCGGCGCAGGTGGTCGAGGTAGTCAGGAGTGAAGAAGGGACGTTCGGCCAGAAAATCGAGCTCTGGCTTGGTCAGTCGCAGGGATCCGGCGAGGCGCAGTTGCTCCTCGATCTGCCCCATCATGGGCAGCAGATCCTCTTCATTGCGGCTGTGAAACTCGGCTACCACCTCGGCATCCGGATAGCGATGGAACACCGCCTGCTGCATATGCAGCTTGTAGGCATCGGTGTCGAGCAGGCTGGTGAGGATTGGAGGCATATCAGGCTCCTCGCAGACTGGTGAGCACGATGGTGCTCCCCTGCCGCATATGTAACGTGCAGGCATCGGTGTCGAGCAGGCTGGTAAGAATCGGTGGCATATCAGGCGTCCAGCAGGCGTTGTACATCGATCAGGGTCTGGGCCAGTTCGGCCCCTGCCTCAATCATCTGGGTGTGGGCGCTGGCAACCGTCGCGGGGGCGATGCCACGGCAGGCATCGAGATGGACGATCACCCGGAAACCGGCGCGGCGCAGTTGCAGCACGCTGGTTTTGACACAGTAGTCGGTGGCGAGGCCGCCGACCAGTACGGTATCGACCTTGCGGGCTTGCAGGAATTCGATGAGTCCGGTGCTGCGCCGTTCAGCCAGGTCGTGGAAGCAGGTGCCGTAGGGATGGAGATCCGGTTCGACCCCCTTCCAGACGAAGAAGTCATAGTCGATGGGGGCGGGCAGGCCGTCGAGCAGCTCGAAGCCCTTGCTGCCCGGAACGCAGTGCACCGGCCAGGTGAGGTCTGCGTTGGGCAGGTCCAGCGGCAACAGCATGCCTGCGGGGTCAGAAACGGCCCAGTCGGCATTGGCGGGGTGAGAGTCCTTGCTGCCGATCCGCAGCGTGGCGAGGGTGGCCTGAGCGTTTAGCGCAGCCACAATATCATCACCGCCCGCGACGGGCAGTTCGTTCGGGCAGAGGGGGGTAAAGCCCTTCTGCGCATCAATATCCAGGCTGGCGACGGTTCCCATGATTGGCTCCTGCACATACTATTCGTGTGATATTATCTACCAAACATTAATGGAAGGCGAGCAGGGCGATCGGCATGCTGAGAATGAGTCTGGATATGGTGGTGCTGCGGTTGCATGAGGAGCGGCTCGAGCTGCTCCTCGAGACCCGCGATCGCCCCCCCTTTGCCCACTGCTGGCAACTGCCGGCGCTGCGCATCGACGAGACCCGGGATCGGGATCTGGATGCCGCCCAGCGCCGTCTGCTGGCGGAGTGGGGGCTCGGTCACTGCTACAGCGAGCAGGTCTGCACCCTCGGCAATCTGGAGCGGGATCCCCGCGGCTGGTCCACGACCCTGGTCTATCTCTGTCTGGTCGATCCGGAAGTGGAGGCGATCCACGGCTGCTGGCATCCGCTCGCCAACCTGCCGGGGCTGAGCCTCGCCTTCGACCATGTCCAGCTCATCGCCAAGGGGCTGGAGCGGCTGCGGATCAAGAGCCGCTACAGCACCCTGCCGCTGCAACTGCTGGGGCCCGAGTTCACCCTCTCCGAGGTGCAGCGCGCCTTCGAAATCATCCTGCAAACACCCATGAATACGGCGGCATTTCGCAAGCGGATCCATCGCGCCGACATTCTGGTGGATACCGGTCGCAAGCGTACCGGCAAACAGCGTCCCGCCATCCTCTATCGGCTGGAGAGCCCCTGCTGCGTGATGTTCGATCAGGTGATGCATGGAGCGGAAGCATGAGTGAGACCGGCGTGCACAAGGTGCTGGTGAGTGCCTGCTTGCTGGGTCAGCCGGTGCGTTACGACGGTCAGAGCAAGGGGATTGTCAGCGACTGGCTGAGTGCGCTGGGTGCCGAGGGGCGGGCGCTGGCCTTCTGCCCCGAAGTGGCGGGCGGTCTGCCGACCCCGCGTCCTCCTGCCGAGCGGCAGGGCGAGCGTGTAGTGACGGCGAGCGGGCTGGATGTGACTGAAGAGTTTGATCGCGGCGCCGAGCTGGCGTTGGCTATTTGTCAGGCGCAGGGCATTCGCTTTGCGCTGCTGAAAGAGGGGAGCCCCTCATGTGGCAGCGGCCGTATCTATAACGGCCGCTTTGAGGGCATTTCTGTGGCGGGCGAGGGCAAGACCACCGCCCTGCTGCGCCGCCACGGGATTGCCGTTTTTTCCGAAGATCAGTTGGTCGAGTTGGCTTCTGCGCTCTCTTTGGATTCCTCCCCGGATTTGGCGGCAACCGGCAGCGGCGCCTGACCGCTCTGCCACCCCTCCAGCACCTCGTCCTTCTCCTGCCAGCGCTGGTTTAGCCACTCCTGAAAACCGCGCTTGAACTGCTTGTCGTTGAAGTAATCTCCTATCAGCTGCTCATTCACCGGCAGCTCCTCAATCCGCACCTGAATGCGTTTTACCCGCCCCATCAGGAAGTCCTTGAACGGGGTCTCGGAGTTGTCCGGATAGCGGATGGTGACGTTGATCAGGCTGTCGAACTGTTCGCCCATGGCTGCCAGCGTAAAGGCCAGCCCCGCCGCCTTGGGCGGCATCAGGTGACGATAGCGGGAGCGGGCCGCATCCCGTTTCTGCTCGGTGAAGCGGGTTCCTTCCACGAAGTTGATGACGGTAGTGGGGATGTGGCGAAACTTCTCGCAGGCGTTGCGGGTGGTCTCGATATCCTTGCCGCGCAGGTGCGGGTTCTTCAGCAAAAACTCCCGTGAGTAGCGACGCATAAAGGGCATATCGAGCCCCCAGCAGGCGAGCCCCAACAGCGGGATATAGATCAGCTCGTGCTTCATAAAGAACTTGGGCACCGGCAGCCGGTCGCGGAACAGGTGGCCGAGCACCACGATATCGGTCCAGCTCATATGGTTGCTGATGATGAGATACCAGCCATCCTTGCGCAGCTTGGTGCTGTCCTCCACCTGCCAGTCGATGCGGGTGGTGAGGCGGATCACCAGCGCATTGCAGGCCAGCCACAGGCGCATGAAGCGGTTGTTGAGGCGGCTGCAGGCGCGGCCAAAGGCCGGGATCGGCAGCAGCAGTTTGGCCAGCGACACCAGCAGGATCAGGCTGGCGCACAAGGCGGTGAAAAGGATGGTCAGGCCGGCGCTGATGATCAGCACCAGCGGGCCGGGAAGCAGGGATAGCATGAATGTTTACTGCGCCTTGGTTGCCAGCAGTTGGCTCAGGGTCTGGTCCTTTTCGTGCCAGATCCCGTTCAACCACTGTTGAAACTCTTGTTGGAACTCGGGGTCATTGAAGTAATCCCCCACCAGCTTGCGGTCGATCGGCAAATAGCGGACCTGAACCTTGATTTGCCCGACCCGGCCACACATGAAGTCCCAGTAGCTGGGGATGCCGTCCGGATAGGCGATGGTGACATCCACCAGTTGATGCAACTGATCACCCATAGCGGCCAGAGTAAAGGCGATGCCCCCCGCTTTCGGGAGCAGCAGATGACGATAGGGCGAGCCCTGCTTCTGATGCTTGCTGCCGGTGAAGCGGGTGCCTTCGACGAAGTTCATCACACTCACCGGAATGTGGCGGAACCTGGCGCAGGCCTTACGGGTCGTTTCAATGTCTTTTCCCTTCAGATGGGGATGTTTTTCCAGAAATTTTCTGGAATATCGCCGCATGAAGGGGAAGTCGAGCGCCCACCATGCCAGACCGAGAAAAGGTACCCAAATCAGCTCTTTCTTGAGGAAAAACTTCAGGAAGGGGATTTTTTGGTTAAAAACCCGCTGCAGTACCAGTATGTCGACCCAGGATTGATGGTTGGCAATCACCATATACCACTCATTCCGGCGCCCTTTGTCCACTCCGACCACCTCGAAAGGGGTTTTGATGATGGTTTTCTGGATCAGATTGTTGAAACCGATCCAGCAGCTGGCACAGCCATCCAGCAGCCAGTTGCAGAGGGTGCGCCACCCCTTGAGGGGGAGCAGGAGCTTGAGCAGACCCAGCGAGAAGATGGGGACAAACCAGAAGAGGGTGTTGAAAAAATAGAGCAGGGTGGAGAGGCTGCCGCGCAGTCGCTCTGTCAGCTTGTTGGGCATGAGTCGGGTCCGTCTTGCTGTCGATAAAGGGCCATCAAGTGGTCAGATCTGTGGCCATAATATCAGCCGATTGCCCGTGAGACCATTCAGAGCCGTTACGGGGGTTGGACTCACCCTTTTCCCTCCTGTCAGCTGCTGCGCAGTCGCGACAGCAGCCTGTCCATGGCGCGATAACCGAGCGCCTCGATAAGATGCTCCTTGCCGATGGCGGGTTGCCCGGCCAGATCTGCGATGGTGCGTGACACCCGCAGGATGCGATGCCAGGCCCGGATGCTGAGCCCCAGCTTCTGGATGGCGTTCTCCAAAAATTCGGCATCTTGCGCCGATAAGCGGCAAATATCCTCTATCTCACGGCTATCCAGTAGATTGTTGAGTTTGCCATTGCGGCTTAGCATGCGCTCACGCGCCGCCAGTACCCGATCGCGGATCTGCTGGCTAGACTCCCCCCGCTCTGCCTTGCCGGTCAGGCTCCCCTTGGGCAGCAGTGGCACCTCCACCGTCAGGTCAAAGCGGTCGAGAAAGGGGCCGGAGAGTTTGCCGAGGTAGCGCAGGATCTGATCCGGGCTGGAGCGGGTCTGGCCATCGCCATAGTGGCCGCAGGGGCTGGGGTTCATGGCGCCGACCAGCTGGAAGCGAGCGGGAAAATCCACCTGACGGGCGGCCCGACTGATGGTGATGTGGCCCGTCTCCAGCGGCTCGCGCAGGGAGTCGAGCACCTTGCGCTCGAATTCGGGCAGCTCGTCGAGAAACAGCACCCCGTTGTGGGCCAGCGAAATTTCGCCGGGCCGCGGGTGGCTGCCACCACCCACCAGCGCCACTGCGGAGGCACTGTGGTGGGGCGTGCGATAGGGTCTGTGGTGCCAGTGACCGGCGCGCGGTGTGAGGCCGCCGATGGAGTGGATGGCGGCGGTCTGCTGCGCTTCCTGCTCGCTCAGCGGCGGTAAGATGCCGGGCAGACGGCTCGCCAGCATGCTCTTGCCGGTGCCTGGCGGGCCGATGAACAGCAGGTTGTGACTGCCGGCGGCGGCGATCTCCAGCGCCCGCTTGGCCTGTGACTGGCCGATCACATCCTGCAGGTCCGGCACATCGGGCAGGTTCTCCGCGCTTTGGGGGGCCGGCAGGGGCAGTTCGTACTGGCCTGCCAGCCAGGCGGTGACGGCCAGCAACTGGTGGGCGGTGCGCACTTCGGCATCCTGAATGAGGGACGCTTCGGGGCCGTTCTCCCGCGGTACCAGCAGAGTGCGCCCCGCATCCCGGCAGGCGAGCACGGCGGGCAGCACCCCGAGCACAGGGCGGATCTCTCCGGTCAGGGCCAACTCCCCCAAAAATTCGTGATCGAGCAGGTATTTTGCGGGTATTTGTTTGGAAGCAGCGAGAATGCCGATAGCGATGGCCAGATCGAAGCGGCCCCCCTCCTTGGGCAGGTCGGCGGGGGCCAGATTGACGGTGATGTGTTTGCTCGGGAACTCGAAGTTGCCGTTGAGCAGGGCACTGCGGACCCGATCCCGCGACTCCTTCACCGAGGTTTCCGGCAGGCCGACCATGTTGAAGGCGGGCAGGCCGTTGGAGAGGTGAACTTCCACTGTAACTTGCGGGGCCGCGATCCCGAGGCTGGCACGGCTATAAACCACAGCTAATGACATAAATCCCGTCCTTGAGTTGATATATGTTCTGACTAACTGCTTATTGTTGGTTTTTTATTCCAAAGTTCCGGCTGAGGAATAGCCAAAATCAGTGGGTTGTCACAGAAAAAAGGCTTGCCCAATAAAAATCACCGTGCTAGTTCTAATAGCCATTCGCGGTAGAAACCGCCCCAATTTCACAGGATTTCCGGTTGTAACTATGAACATGGCCTCCCGTTTCGTCAGCATTATTGTGGTCCTAGTGGTGATTATTATCTCACCGCTCGGGGCTCGTTTAGCTGCACGGAACAAGGGATAGACCCACCACCGGACAGAACGAAACAAGCGACCCCCGAGCCTCACAGCTCGGGGGTTTTTTTTCGACCAAAGGACAGGATTTTCCACATGAATGGCGCGCAGTTTTTGGTACAGGCTCTCAAGAAACAGGGTGTGACCCAGGTGTTTGGTTACCCGGGCGGGGCCATCATGCCGGTCTACGATTCTCTGTATGACGGTGGTCTGGCCCATCAGCTCTGCCGCCACGAGCAGGGTGCCGCCATGGCCGCGGTCGGTTATGCTCGCGCCTCCGGTCAGGTGGGGGTCTGCATCGCTACTTCCGGCCCCGGCGCCACCAATCTGGTGACCGGTCTGGCAGAGGCGCTGCTCGATTCGGTGCCGCTGGTGGCCATCAGCGGTCAGGTGCCCTGTTCCGCCATCGGCACCGATGCGTTTCAGGAGGTCGACGTGCTCGGCATGTCCCTCTCCTGTACCAAGCACTCCTTCATGGTGACCGATGCCGCCGATCTGGGGCGTGTGCTGGCAGAAGCTTTCGCCATCGCCACCGAAGGTCGCCCCGGCCCTGTGCTGATCGATCTCCCCAAGGATGTGCAACTGGCCGCGGTGCCTGCCCAGAGCCCGCTGTTTGCAGTGGAAGAGCCGGAGGTGCTCAACCCCTCGGATCTGGCCGCAGCCCGCACCCTGCTGGCCGCAGCCGAGCGTCCGGTGCTCTACGTCGGTGGTGGAGTGGGCATGGCCAATGCCGAGCAGCAGCTGCGCGACTTTGCCGCCGTCACCGGCATGCCTGCGGTCACCACCCTCAAGGGGATCGGCGCGCTTGACCCCGACAGCCCCGTCTACCTCGGCATGCTCGGCATGCACGGCACCAAGGCGGCCAACTATGCGGTGCAGCAGTGCGACTTGCTGCTGGTAGTGGGCGCCCGTTTCGATGATCGGGTGACCGGCAAGCTGGAGGAGTTTGCCCCCGAGGCGAAAGTGATCCATCTCGATGTGGACGCTGCCGAGTTCGGCAAGCGCCGCGCCGCCGAGGTGGGGATCACCACGGATCTCAAACAGGTGCTGCCGCGCCTTGCAATGCCCCTCTCCATCGCCCCCTGGCGTGAACACTGCGCGAACATGGCCCGCGAATATGCATTTCGCTACGACCACCCGGGTCAGGCCATCTACGCCCCGGCCCTGCTCAAGCAGCTTTCTGCCAAGTTGTCGGAGAGCAGTGTGGTGGCCTGCGACGTGGGTCAGCATCAGATGTGGGTGGCCCAGCATATGCGCTTCACCAGCCCGCGCAACCACCTCTCCAGCGCCGGTCTCGGCACCATGGGGTTTGGTTTGCCCGCCGCCATCGGCGCCAAGATGTCGCGCCCGGAGGATGAAGTGGTGCTGGTGAGCGGTGATGGCTCTTTCATGATGAACGTGCAGGAGCTCGGCACCATCCGCCGGGCCCAGCTCAAGGTGAAGATGGTGCTGCTGGATAACCAGCGCCTCGGCATGGTGCGCCAGTGGCAGGAGCTGTTCTTCGACGGCCGCTACAGCGAGACCATCCTCTCCGACAACCCCGATTTCGTCGCCCTGGCTGCCGCCTTCGGCATTCCGGGCGAGACCATCACATGCAAGGAGCAGATAGCCGGCGCCCTCGATCGTCTGCTTGAGTGCGAAGGCGCCTATCTGCTGCATGTGGCTATTTCAGAGGAAGAAAACGTCTGGCCCCTGGTTCCGCCGGGAGTCGCCAACCACCAGATGATGGAGCAACGCCCATGAACCCGCACACCCTTGCACAACCAGCATTTGCACAACACACCCTGCATATCCACGCCCAGCCCAGACCCGAAGTGATGGAACGGGTGCTGCGGGTGGTGCGCCACCGCGGCTTCAATCTCTGCGCTCTGAACATGGAGCAGGATTGCCAACAGCTGCGGATCACGGTTACTGTCGAGTCGGTGCGTCCCATCCAGCAGTTGTGGAGCCAGCTGGTGAAGCTGGTGGACGTCTCCCGGGTCGATGCACTGGAACAGCAACCCCGGATCAGAGCTTAAGGAGCCAAGCCAATGTCACAGCCTTCCCAATCCGCCACTCACCCGCAATACATCTGGTTCAACGGCACACTGGTGCCCTGGCAGGATGCTCAGGTGCACGTGATGAGCCACGCCCTGCACTACGGCTCCTCGGTGTTTGAGGGTGTGCGTGCCTACGATACCCCCAAAGGCACCTGCATCTTCCGTCTGCAGGAGCACACCCGCCGCCTGTTCGACTCCGCCAAGATCTACTGGATGGACGTCCCCTACAGCGAGTCCGAAGTGAATGAAGCCTGCCGCACCGTGGTGCGCGAGAACGGCCTGAAGAGCGGCTACCTGCGCCCGCTGGCCTTTGTCGGCAACGTGGGGCTGGGGCTGCATCCGCCGCTGGATGCCAAGGCTGACCTGATGGTGGCGGCCCTGCCGTGGGGCGCCTATCTGGGGGAAGAGGGATTGAAAAACGGGGTGGATGTCTGTGTCACCTCGTGGAACCGGCTCGCTCCCAACACCATTCCCACCGGTGCCAAGGCGGGCGGCAACTATTTGTCATCCCAGCTGATCAGCCGCGAAGCCAAGCGCAACGGCTTCGCCGAAGGGCTGGCGCTGGATGTGAACGGCTATCTGAGCGAAGGGGCGGGGGAGAATCTGTTTCTGGTGAAGAACGGCGTACTGTTCACCCCGCCCGCTACCGCTGCCATCCTGCCCGGCATCACCCGCGACACCATCATGACGCTCGCGCGTGACTTGGGTTACGAGGTGCGCGAGCAGGCGCTGCCTCGCGAGGCGCTCTATGTGGCGGACGAGATCTTCATGACCGGCACCGCCGCCGAGGTGGCCCCGGTGCGCTCCGTCGATCGGATGAAGGTGGGCGCTGGCAGCCGTGGCCTGGTGACAGAGCAGCTGCAAAACGCCTTCTTCGGCCTGTTTAACGGCCAGACCGAGGACAAGTGGGGCTGGCTGACGCCCGTCAACGACTGATGAGAGAGGGGAGGCGTCATGCCTCCCCGAGTCGCTTCCGGTGAGCGCTTCCCTGAGGAGTCTTCACCAGGATCGATTCCGATCCACTCGTATCATCACCGCATAACGCATCGAGCCCATATGGGCATTCAGGGAGTAGAGACATGCCGAAGTTGAGATCCGCCACCACCACCCACGGACGTAACATGGCCGGGGCCCGCGCCCTGTGGCGTGCCACCGGAATGACCGATCAGGATTTCGGCAAACCCATCATCGCCGTGGTCAACTCCTTCACTCAGTTCGTGCCGGGCCACGTCCACCTCAAGGATCTGGGCCAGCTGGTGGCGCGCGAGATCGAAGCCGCGGGGGGCGTTGCCAAAGAGTTCAACACCATCGCTGTGGATGACGGCATCGCCATGGGCCACGGCGGCATGCTTTATTCCTTGCCATCGCGGGAGCTGATTGCCGATTCGGTGGAGTATATGGTCAACGCCCACTGCGCCGACGCCATGGTCTGCATCTCCAACTGCGACAAGATCACCCCGGGGATGCTGATGGCGGCCCTGCGCATCAACATCCCGGTGATCTTCGTCTCCGGCGGCCCGATGGAAGCGGGCAAGACCAAGCTCTCCGACCAGATCATCAAGCTGGATCTGGTGGACGCCATGATCCAGGGTGCCGATCCCAAGGTGTCTGATTCCCAGAGCGAACAGGTGGAGCGCAGCGCCTGCCCCACCTGCGGTTCCTGCTCCGGCATGTTTACCGCCAACTCCATGAACTGCCTGACCGAGGCGCTCGGCCTCTCCCAGCCGGGCAACGGCTCCATGCTGGCGACTCACGCCGATCGCGAGCAGCTGTTCAAGCTGGCGGGTCAGCGCATCGTGACGCTGGCCAAGCGCTGGTATGAGCAGGACGATGCCTCGGCACTGCCGCGCAACATCGCCACCAAGGCGGCGTTTGAGAATGCCATGGCGCTCGATATCGCCATGGGCGGCTCTACCAATACCGTGCTGCACCTGCTGGCGGCGGCGCAGGAGGCAGGTGTCGACTTCACCATGGCCGATATCGACCGCATGTCGCGCAAGGTGCCACAGCTCTGCAAGGTGGCACCCTCCACCCAGAAATACCATATGGAAGATGTGCACCGTGCCGGTGGCGTGGTCGCCATTCTGGGCCAGCTGGAAAAAGCGGGTCTGGTGCATGGGGATACCCGTACCGTGCTGGGTTGCTCCCTTGTCGAGCAGCTCGATGAATATGATGTCAGCCGTCAGCCGAGTCAGGAGGTGGTGGACTTCTACCGCGCAGGCCCGGCCGGCATCCGCACCACCAAGGCGTTCAGTCAGGATTGCCGCTGGCCGGAGTTGGATCTGGACAGAGTCGAAGGGTGCATCCGCTCGCTGGATAACGCCTATAGCCAGGAGGGTGGCCTCGCCGTGCTTTCCGGCAACCTCGCGGTCAATGGCGCCATCGTCAAGACCGCAGGCGTGGATGAGGAGAACCTCACCTTCCGTGGCCCGGCCCGGGTATTCGAGAGTCAGGAGAGCGCGGTGAACGGTATCCTCGATGGTACCGTGAAAGCAGGCGAAGTAGTGGTGATCCGCTACGAAGGGCCGAAAGGGGGGCCGGGCATGCAGGAGATGCTCTACCCCACAACCTATCTGAAATCTATGGGGCTCGGCAAGGCGTGTGCCCTGATCACCGATGGCCGCTTCTCCGGCGGTACCTCGGGTCTCTCCATCGGTCACGTCTCGCCGGAGGCTGCTTCCGGCGGCACCATAGGTCTGGTGGAGGATGGCGACATCATCAGCATCAACATCCCGGCCCGCAGCATGGTGCTGGAGGTGGCCGACAGCGTGCTGGCTGCCCGCCGCGTTGCCGTCGAGGCTCGGGGCTGGAAGCCGCTCGATCGTCAGCGTCAGGTCTCCTTTGCCCTGCGCGCCTACGCCATGTTCGCCACCAGCGCCGATAAAGGCGCGGTGCGCGATCGCTCAATGCTGGGGGAATAAATCATGGTCTCTGCGGCGGATTATCTACGCAAGGTGTTGCTCTCCCCCGTCTACGAGGCGGCGCGGGTCACCCCCTTGCAAACCCTGAAGAAACTCTCCGAGCGGCTCGGCAACCACGTCAGCCTGAAGCGGGAGGATCTGCAACCGGTCCACTCCTTCAAGCTGCGCGGCGCCTACCACAAGATCGCCACCCTGACCGAGGAGCAGAAAGCGCGCGGCGTTATCGCCGCCTCTGCAGGTAACCACGCGCAGGGGGTCGCCCTGTCGGCCGCCAAGCTCGGTATCAAGGCGATCATCGTGATGCCCAAGACCACGCCGGACATCAAGATCGATGCGGTGCGCCGGCAGGGCGGCAACGTCATGCTGTTTGGCAACAGCTTTGACGAGGCCTATGCCGAGAGCCGCCGCCTCGCCGAACTGGAGGGCTACACCCTGATCCCGCCGTTTGATGACGTCGAGGTGATCGCCGGGCAGGGCACCATCGGCAAGGAGCTGCTGGATCAGGACATTCACCTCACCCACGTCTTCGTGCCGGTAGGTGGCGGCGGTCTGGCCGCCGGGGTGGCGGTCTATATCAAACAGCTGCTGCCGGATGTGAAGGTGATCGGGGTGGAAGCGGAAGGCTCAGCCTGCCTCAAGGCGGCCATGGCAGCGGGCGAGCCGGTCAATCTGGAGCGGGTCTCGCTGTTTGCCGACGGGGTGGCGGTCAAGCGCATCGGTGAGGAGACCTTCCGCCTCTGCAACCAGTATCTGGACGAGGTGGTGACCGTCTCCAACGACCAGATCTGCGCCGCGTTGAAAGATATCTTCGACGACTGCCGCGCCATTGCCGAGCCGTCGGGGGCCCTGTCGCTGGCTGGCCTCAAGGCCTACAGCGAGCGGGAGCAGGTGAAAGGGGGGAGGATGGCGGCCATTCTGTCCGGCGCCAACGTCAACTTCCACAGCCTGCGCTATGTGTCGGAGCGCTGCGAGATTGGCGAGAAGCGCGAGGGCATGCTGGCGGTGACCATCCCCGAGCGCAAGGGGGCCTTCCTCGACTTCTGCCGTCAGCTCGGGCCGCGCATGGTGACCGAGTTCAACTATCGCTACGCCGATGCCGAGCAGGCGTCGCTGTTCGTCTCGGTGCGCCTCACCGGTGGTGATGAAGAGCTGGGCCAGATCATCGATCAGCTCGGCGGCAACGGCTATCCGGTGGTCAACATGACCGAGAGCGAGCTGGCCAAGAATCATGTGCGCTATATGATTGGCGGCCGCCCGGCCCGGCCCCTTGGTGAACGTCTCTACAGCTTCAAGTTTCCGGAGCAGCCGGGTGCCCTGATGCGCTTCCTCGAGACCTTGGGCTGTCGCTGGAACATCAGCCTGTTCCACTACCGCAACCACGGTGCCGACTACGGCCGGGTGCTCTGCGCCTTCGAGCTGCCGGACGAGGACGTGGCCGCCTTCCACGACTACCTGCGCGAGATTGGCTACGGCTGGAAAGAGGTGAGCGACGACCCCGCCTACCGGCTGTTCCTGGCCAGTTGATCAAGGGGGGCTTCAACAACTTATCAGGAGGGAGGCATTATGCCTCCCTTTTCTATTGCTGCGTGCGGATAGGTCCACTCCGTACGACGCAAGGTCATGGTTTAACTGGCAAAACAGTGTGAATAGGTACACAGGTGATTTTTACGCCGGATATTGCTGGCAAGCTCACACTCCTGATGGCTTGGTCATTTGAGGCTGCGTTCGGATGGGATACCCTGAATATCGGAGAGGCCGCCTGACGGCTTCACACAGGGAAAGTGCGCACTCAGGCGCCCATAACGACTTATTGCAGAGGCGAAAATATGAATAAATCCATGCTTGCCGTATTGGTCAGTGGTTTGCTGGCGGCCGGAGCCGTGCAGGCCGCCGCTCAGGACAATACCTGGTATGTCGGTGGCAAGGCCGGTTGGTCCAATTACTATGGCGTTGATTACAACCAACAAGTTAAGGATGTAGTCGATTTTGTATCACCCAGTGATAAACAAAGTGATCTCGGTTTGGGTGGTTTTGTCGGCTATCAGCTTAATCAGAACTTGGGTTTTGAGTTGGGTTATGACTGGCTTGGTAAGTATCAGCTTGATAAAACTGCGTCCTTGGGAACCCTGTCTGCCGGGTTGCACGGTGAAGCTAAAGCACAAATGATACAGGCCACCATGAAGATTAGTTTCCCTGCTATATCTGTATTGGATGTCTATGGTCGCTTGGGCGGCGCGTATGCCTGGACTGAGAGCTCTTATTCTGGTTGGTATAAAGATTCCGCTACCCCAGCCAACGATGTGTCATTTGACAATAATGGACACAAATACCATGGCGCTGCGTTTGTTGGTGCACTTGGTGTTGAATATGCCATCGACAAAGACTGGGCTGCTCGCCTTGAATACCAATACACCACCCCGTTGGGCAGTACATCTGAAGATCGTTCCGGTATAGAGATGGATAATGGTCTGCTCTCTGTTGGCATGCTCTATCGCTTCGGTCAGCAAGGTGGCGAGGTCGCTGCACCGGCGCCCGCTCCGGCAGCCGAACCGGCACCTGTAGCCGTGGTTGAGCCCAAGACCTTCAGTCTGAGTTCCGATGTGCTGTTCGAGTTCAACAAGGCGACCCTGAAACCGGCTGCCAATCAGGCGCTCGATGCCCTGTTCAGCCAGATTGTGGCGGCCAATCCGAAAGATGGTGTCGCAACTGTCATCGGTTATACCGACCGCATCGGTTCCGACAACTACAACCTGGCCCTCTCCGAGAAGCGGGCCCAGAGCGTGGCCAGCTATCTGGTATCCAAAGGCTTGTATGCCGACAAGGTACGGGTCGAGGGTCGTGGCAAGGCCAATCCGGTTACTGGCAACAACTGCGCCAGCCGCTCCAAGCAGGAGCTGATTGCCTGTCTGGCACCGGATCGCCGGGTGGAAATCCATCTGGAAGGGGTTTCCCAGCCTGTCCAATAAGCAGAGCGACGGGAGCAATAAATGTAAAAACGGGAGGCTTGGCCTCCCGTTTCTTATGGGGTGTTTACGATGTCGAGCCTCAGAGCCCGAACAGCGGGCGCAGGCGAATGCCGATCAGGCTGCCAGCGAGGGCCATCAGCATCCAGACCCAGCCGTGCAGGCTGCCAGAGGCGGTGCCATCGAAAAAGCCGCCGAGGTTGCAGGCGGCGTACATGGCGCCCATCCCCATCAACAGGCCGCCGATGATGGAGGCCAGACTGTTGCCGATCCGCATCGGGGCGAAGGTGCCGCCACCGCTCAAACAGCGCGCCAGCATGGCCCCCAGAATACCGAGCCAGAACATGCCGACCATGGGGTTGATAAAGAGCGGCTGGGCCAGTTTCGGGTTCCCCTCGAACAGGCCAAACAGGGAGGCACCGCGCAGCGCCATGTCATAGACGGCGCCGGTGATGGTCCAGGCCGAGCCGTGCAGAGCGACCACGGACGAGTTAAGCAGGGCGATGATGATGCCGCCGGTCAGCACGGTGAAGCGGCCATCGCGCCAGAACAGATTGCCGCCGCTGAAGAGGGGCTTGAGCTCGCCGGTGCGCTTGAGTTCGCTGTTGCGAAACAGCAGGAACAGCGCGGCGACCAGCGCCAGATTGAGCAGCATGCCGCTCCAGATATTGCCGGTCAGATCCCGGGCCAATACCACATGGCTGGAGAAGGTGGCCTCCAGTTCGGGGCGGAACTGGTTGCTGATGAGGGTGCCGATGCCGTAGCAGATCAGCACCAGCCAGAAGCGGGGTTGCCCCTCGCCGCAGCAGTAAAGAGTGCCGGTGGCGCAGACGCCAGCCAGCTGCATGCCGATGCCGAACAGGAAGGCACCGACGATGAAAGGAATGCCGATAGCCATCACGTTACCCACCATGGCATCGCCAAACAGGGCGTGACTAAAGGAGAGGAAGGTGGTGAACAGCAGAATTTCGATGGTGATGGTGAGCAGGTGAACCCGCACGTAGTAGCTGTTGCGCTTGGTCAGCATTTCGCGCCAACCGAATACGATGCCGAAGCGACTGAAGGAGAGGGTGAAGCCGAAGCCGAATCCGATCAGGGCCATCAGAGCCCATTTCATACCAAAGGTGTTGCCAAGCCAGAGTAACGCTCCCCCCGCGATTACCACGATGGGGAGCGACCATTTTCGAGTCATGTCAGTTGATCCTTGCAGTTGGTTTTCAGAGGGGCGGATCCTATTCCCTCATGGAGTCTAATGCTACCCATTTAACCAGTGCAGAGAAAAAGGGGAGCGCTGACTCCCGTCAGCGCCGGGGATCAATGGCGGGTGGTATCGAGATGGAAGTGGTGAGTCTGTCTGGTCAGGATACGGGCGTGCTGGGCGACCATGGTCGCCTCTTCGGCGGCCTGACTGGCGCTCTGGTTGGCCTCGGCCGCCAACCGCGACATCTCGCCGACCTGATGGTGGATCCCCTGCACCAGCCGGGTCTCATCGCTCATCAACTGATCGACCTGAGCGATGCGCTGGTTGATCTCCTCGCAGCTCTGCGCGATCCGGGCGACGCTCTGGCGCGCTGTCATCGTGTGAGTGACCGCCTGTTCGACCCGGGCCAGCTCGGTATCCATCTCGCTGGCGGCGCGCAGGCTGACATCCTGGATCTTGCCGATGATGGTGTTGATCTCGGTGGTGGCGCTGCCGGTGCGGGTCGCCAGCGAGCGCACTTCATCGGCTACCACGGCAAAACCGCGCCCTTGTTCACCTGCCCGCGCCGCTTCAATGGCGGCGTTCAGCGCCAGCAAATTGGTCTGCTCCGCAATATCGTGAATGGCGCCTGCCAGCCCGGCAATCTGCTGCGAGAGGCCAGCCAGATCCGAAATGGTATGGGAGACCTGCTTCACTCCCGTGACTTGTTCCCCGATCACCTGTTCCACGGTGTGGATGGCGAGTGTCGCCTCTTGTGCCCGCTCTGCTGACTGGAGGGTTTGCTCCCCTACCTGATGCAGCTGGCTACCCGCCTGTTCAATGGAGTGGGTGAGCTGTTCGATGGCCTGTTCGATATGGTGGGCTGCCCCGACCTGCGCCTGACTGTCATCGGTGTGCCGTTGTGCCATGGCGGTCAGGCTGGTGGCGCGATCATCCAGCGTACTGGCGCTGCGCTGCAGCGACTCCACCAGGGTTGCCAGTTGGTCACGCATGGCCCCGATCTGGCGGATCAGCTCGCCGATGGCATCAAGGCCCGGCTCCGGCATGGGGCGGTTCAACTCCCCTTCGGCGATGGCGGCGGTCGCCTTGCCAGCGGCCAGCAGCCGCTGTTGGGTGGGGCGTCCCAGCCAGAAGATGAGTCCGGCCCCTAGCAGTGCGGCGCACAACAGCAGGCCGTAGCAGAGTCGGGTGGTGTTGGCGAGATGGGCCATCTGCTCGGCGGCATACTCGTTGCCGCGGATGACGGTGGCGTCCACCCCTAGCCGGTGGGCGTTATAGAGGGTGTGCAGGCGCGCCGCAATCGCGCCCGCCTGCGCCAGATCCCCCGCCTTGATGGCGGGGACAAACTTGTCGTTGAGCAACTGCCAGAACAGCTCCCCCTGCACTTTTTGCTCCCCCAGCAGCAGCTCCCTGAGGGGCTCGTTCAGGCTGCTCTCTTGCCAGAAGCGGTTACGGCTCTCGAACTCTTGCTGCAGTCGGGCGAGGGTTTGCAGCAGGGCCTCCCGCTCTTCCGGTTTGGCATGGAGCAGGGTGTAGACCTGCAACTGGGATTCGATGAGGTAGAGGGGCGGCGGCAGAATATCGGCTACCACATCCTTCCCCTGTCCCATCTGATCGGCTGCGCTCCGGACCGAGTAAAGCCCGAAAAAGCTGATGGAGATCAGCGTGATAATGACCATGATCCCCAGAATCTGACCAAAAAGCAGGGATCTGTCGTGAATGTGCTTGAGCATGTTGCCTCCATTCGGCTCCGTTCATGGATAGCATAGCTCTCTGGCGGGATAGTGAGACTCGGATGTGGTCTGTTGATGGCGAGTCGGCTATGGAGAAGGGGAAGTCGCAGTCTGAAGGTCACTGGTGGCACGAAAAAGAACCCCGGCTGATGAGCCGGGGTCGATGGTGGTGAGGCGGTGTCAGGTTCGGCTTGGCGCGGCTTTGCCGCTGCGCAGCCCATCCAGACTGAACAGCACCAGCGCACTCCAGATGCAGGCAAAGGTGAGCAATTTGTCTATCGCCAGCGCTTCCCCATAGAGGGTGACCGCGAGGATGAACATCAGGCTGGGGCCTATGTACTGGAAGAAGCCCAGGGTGGAGAGCTTGAGCCTGGTCGCGGCGGCGGTGAAGCAGAGCAGGGGGGCCGTGGTGACGGCGCCTGCGGCGATCAGCAGCAGGTTGAGGTGCCAGTCGTTCTGGGTGAGATGGCTGGTGGGGCTGTCGGCAAAGCCCCACAGATAGATGGCCGCTGGCGGCAGCATGATCATGGTTTCGATCAGCAGACCGGTGAGGGCATCGAGGGCCAGTTTTTTGCGCACCAGCCCATAGATGGCAAAGCTCGACGCCAGCACCAGCGCAATCCAGGGCAAGGAGCCAAAGGCGATAAGCTGGATCGCCACCCCGGCAAAGGCCAGCGCCACTGCCCACCACTGCAGGCGGCGCAGCTTCTCGCTCAGAAACACCATTCCCAACAGTACATTGAACAATGGGTTGATGTAGTAGCCGAGGCTGGCATCCAACATGTGACCGTTGTTGATGGCCCAGATGAACAGCAGCCAGTTGCCGCCGACGGTAACCGAGGTAAACGCCAGGGTGAGCAACACTTTTGGCTGGCGCAGCACCGCCTGCACCTTGTGCCACTGGCGCCCTGCCAGGGTCAGTACCATCAGCAGCACGCAGGACCAGATCATCCTGTGTGTCAGGATCTCGGCGGCCGGGACGGCAGAGATGGTCTTGAAATAGATGGGGGCTATGCCCCAAAGGGTATAGGCGCACAGGGCGTAGATGACGCCCTGACGCTGGATCTGTTGCGGCATGCGGATGACCTTTACTGAAGCGTTGGATGCGGGAAAACATCGCAAAAAATCAGTGTAGCGATCCTTTTGCGGGGAAAGAAGCGAATAAGCGAAGTTTGAGGGAAAGGAGGTGTGTTGCTGGCCGATCAACCTTTACCGCGGCGGATCTTGTCGACGTCCATCAACAACCACAACATCAGGGCGATGGCGGAGATCCAGGGGCCCCAGGTCACGTAGGCCTCGCCGTGCCCCAGCACGAAGAACAGCAGGGGCAAACCGATCACCAGAAAAAGTACGCTTCCCAGAAAAAATAGCATTTTTGTCTTTATATTTAACATGTTGGCTTTTTTATCATTATAAGGATTGAGCCCGGTGATGGAAGGCCAAAAATGCAAAAGGGGGATTTCTCCCCCTTTTTGATCCGATACTGCTGCTTTGTCGTGTTATTCCAGCTGAATCCAGGTGCTTTTCAGCTCGGTGTACTTCTCCAGCGCATGAAGTGACTTGTCGCGACCGTTGCCGGACTGTTTGAAGCCGCCAAATGGCATGGTCATGTCACCACCGTCCCAGTTGTTGACGAACACGGTACCGGCGCGCAGGGCGCGGGAGCCCTTCACCGCCTTGTTGAGATCCGCCGTCCAGATCGCCGCCGCCAGGCCGTAGTCGGTGTCGTTGCCCAGCGCAATGGCCTCTTCCAGCGTATCGAAGCCGGTCACCGCCAGCACAGGGCCGAAGATCTCCTCGCGAAAGATGCGCATCTGCGGGGTTACGTCGTCAAAGATGGTGGGTTCGATATAGAAGCCGCCACTCTCCATATTGGTGCGGTTGCCGCCCAGCAGCAGTTTGGCCCCCTCCTGCTTGCCAATCTCGATATAGCGCAGCACCTGCTCCATCTGGATGTGATCCACCATGGCGCCGATGCGGGTCGCAGGGTCGAGCGGGTTGGCCGAGATCCACTCGCGGGCATGGGCCAGCAGTCGCTCCATAAATTGCGGTTTGATGCTGTTTTGCACCAGCAGGCGGGAGGCGGCGGTGCATACTTCGCCCTGGTTGTAGAAGATAGCGCCAGCGGCGCTCTTGGCCGCGGCGTCCAGATCCGGCGCATCCGCCAGTATGATGTTGGGGCTCTTGCCGCCGCACTCCATAAAGGCTCGCTTGAGGTTGGACTTGCCGGAGCACTCCACCAGATGTTTGCCGATCTTGGTGGAGCCGGTGAAGGTGATGCAGTCCACATCCATATGCATGGCCAGCGCCTCGCCCACGGTGTGGCCAAAGCCCGGCAGCACATTGAACACGCCGTCCGGAATACCCGCCTCCTTGGCCAGACCGGCGATACGCAGGGCGGTCAGAGGGGATTTTTCGGAAGGCTTGAGAATGACCGAGTTGCCGGTAGCGAGCGCCGGGCCCAGCTTCCAGCAGGCCATCACCAGCGGGAAGTTCCATGGCACGATGGCGGCAACCACCCCGAGCGCTTCGCGGGTCACCAGCGCCAATGCTGACTCCTCCACCGGGGCGACCTGATCGTAGATCTTGTCGATCGCTTCGGCGTTCCAGGCGATGCAGTTGGCGGCGGCGGGGGCGTCATAGCCCATGGCATCGCCGATGGGTTTGCCCATATCCAGCGACTCCAGCAGCGCCAGCTCAACCTTGTTGAGGCGCATCAGTTCGGCGAAACGCTGCATGATCTGCTTGCGCTGTTTCGGCGGCAGGCCGCTCCAACGCTTGTCGTTGAAGGCGTCACGCGCAGCCTGTACCGCCAGTTCGGCATCGGCGGCATCGCAGGCTGCTACCTTGGTCAGCAGCTTGCCGTTGGCCGGGTTGATGCAATCGAAGGTGGCGCCATTGACGGCATCCCGATAGCTGCCGTTGATAAAGGCTTGCGAGGGCAGGGTCAGATGGGAGGCCTTGTGTTGCCACTGGGCCAGGGTCAGGTCACTCATGTTCACTCCTTGAACCGGCAAAAGTCAGTTTCCGCGTATCAATATGCTAAACATCCTGCCGCTTGTAAATCCACTTTGTAACAATTCATTAAACATTGCCCCCCTGCCGATGCACCTCTGAATGTCAGAAACTGGCGGGGGTGTTGGCCGAGATCAGCACGCACTCCTGCTCGCCACTATTGCGAAAACGGTGGGGGGTGCGGCTGTCGAAGTAGTAGCCATCCCCGGCGCCCAGCAGGTAGATCTGCTCGCCCACGGTCACTTCAACTTCGCCCTTGATGACGATGCCGCACTCTTCACCCTCGTGGCTCAGCATGTCGTCGCCGGTGTCGGCGCCCGGTGGCAGCACCTCCTGCAACATGCCGATGGCGCGGTTGGCGCGGCTGTGCCCGACCAGCCGGTAGCTGATGGGATGCGTGCCGAGATCCGGCATATCGGCGGCGCGGAAGATCACTTCGGTGCCCATTTCAGTCTCTTCGGTGAAGAAGCTGGCCAGCGACATGGGGATGCCTTCTAGCACCTTGCGCAGGGAGGCGACAGAGGGGCTCACCTGATTTTTCTCGATCTGGGAGATAAATCCGTTGGTCACACCGGAGCGCTTGGCCAGCTCGCGCTGGGAGAGGGCTGCCTTGGTGCGAACCGCCTTGAGGCGGTGACCGATATCCATCTATAGACACTCCTTGACTGTTTACTATTATTAAAATTGTGTTAAATATCTTATACCACCCTGCTGATGCGTCTAGCTAGGGGTGGCACCAGACAGGGCGATAACGGGCCCTTTTTTATGGATTCAGGTGTTTAATTTAATAGGCATTGGCCGACAGTTGCTAAACACCTTAAGGATGAGGTGACCATGAAACCGATCAGCGACATCAATACGCCCTCCGACATGTCCGCGTTCTGGATGCCGTTCACCGCCAACCAGCAGTTTAAGGCGGCGCCGCGTATCCTGAAGTCGGCAGAGGGGATGTATTATCACTCAGAGGATGGCCGCAAGATACTGGATGGCACAGCCGGACTCTGGTGTTGCAACGCGGGCCATGGTCGGCGCGAGATTGCCGAGGCGGTCTCCCAGCAGATTTCCCACCTCGATTTTGCCCCCACATTCCAGATGGGTCACCCCCTGCCGTTTGAGCTGGCCAACCGGCTGGTGGAGATCGCCCCCAAGGGGTTTGGCCACGTTTTCTATACCAACTCGGGTTCCGAGTCGGTCGATACCGCGCTCAAAATCGCGCTGGCCTGGCAGCGGGCTCGCGGTCAGGGCTCCCGCACCCGGCTGATTGGCCGCGAGCGTGGCTATCACGGGGTCGGCTTTGGCGGCATCTCGGTGGGGGGGATTCCCGGCAACCGCAAGTGGTTCGGCTCCCTGCTGACCGGGGTGGATCATCTGCCCCATACCCTCAATATCGCCAAAAATGCCTTCACCAAAGGGCTGCCCGAGGAGGATCTGGCGCTGGCCGACGAGCTGGAGAAGATCGTCTTTCTGCACGATGCCAGCAATATCGCGGCGGTGATCGTCGAGCCCATCGCTGGCAGTACTGGCGTGCTGATGCCCCCCAAAGGCTACCTCAAGCGGCTGCGGGAGATCTGCACCAAGCACGGCATCTTGCTGATTTTTGACGAGGTGATCACCGGTTTCGGTCGCCTCGGCTCCCCCTTCGCCGCCCAGGAGTTCGATGTCATCCCCGACATGATCACTTGCGCCAAGGGGCTGACCAACGGTGCCATCCCCATGGGCGCGGTGCTGGTGCAGAAGCACATTTATGACGACATGATGGCGGCAGGCAAGGGGGCCATCGAGCTGTTCCACGGCTACACCTACTCCGGCCATCCGGTGGCTGCGGCTGCAGGGCTCGCGACCCTGGAGATCTATCGCAACGAAAACCTGCTCAGCCGCGCCGCCGATCTGGCGGGCTACTGGGAGGAGGCGGCCCATTCGCTGAAGGGCTGCAAGTATGTGAAGGATGTGCGCAACTACGGGCTGGTGGCGGGCATCGAGCTGGAATCCATGCCGGATGCGCCGGGCAAGCGCGCCTACGAGGTGTTTGTCCGCTGCTTCGAGAAGGGGGCATTGATCCGGGTGACCGGCGATATCATCGCTCTGTCGCCACCTCTCATTATCGAGCGCAGCCGGATCGACGATCTCTTCACCCTGCTGCAGGATGCCCTGCAGGCCCAACCCTAACCCATTTGATGGCCCCGCACTGGCGGGGCCTTGCGTTGTTTTGCTCAGCGCATTTACCACATCAATTATCACGGAGGATACATGACATACAGGGTCAGCAACTTCATCAACGGCCAGCCGCAGGAGAGTCGCAGCGAGCGCCAGGGGGCCATCTTCAATCCCGCCTGCGGCAAGCAGCAGGGGAGTGTGGGGCTGTCGAGCGCCGCCGAGTGTCAGGAGGCGATCGCCATTGCCGAGCGCGCCTTTGCCGACTGGTCGCAAACTCCGCCGCTGGTGCGGGCCCGGGTCTTTTTCCGCTTCAAGGAGTTGATGGAGCAGCACAGGGACGAGCTTGCCCGGCTCATCAGTCGCGAACACGGCAAGGTCTTCTCCGATGCGCAGGGTGAGTTGACCCGCGGGCTGGAGGTAGTGGAGTTTGCCTGCGGCATTCCCCATCTGCTCAAGGGGGAGCACTCCCTCAACGTCGGCCGTGGGGTAGACAGCTACTCCATGATGCAGCCGGTGGGGGTTTGCGCCGGTATCACCCCGTTCAACTTCCCGGCCATGGTGCCGCTCTGGATGTTTCCGGTCGCCATCGCCTGCGGCAATACCTTTATTCTCAAACCCTCCGAGAAGGATCCCTCCCTCTCGTTGCGGATGGCCGAGCTGCTCAAGGAGGCCGGTCTGCCGGACGGCGTGCTCAACGTGGTGAACGGTGACAAGGAGGTGGTGGATGTGCTGCTGACCGATCCGCGGGTCGGAGCCGTGTCGTTTGTCGGTTCCACCCCCATCGCCCAGTACATCTATGCCACCGCCTCGGCCCACGGCAAGCGAGTGCAGGCGCTGGGCGGTGCCAAGAACCACATGGTGGTGATGCCGGATGCGGATCTCGATCAGGCGGTCTCTGCCCTGATGGGGGCTGCTTATGGGGCAGCGGGCGAGCGCTGCATGGCCATTTCTGTGGCGGTGGTGGTGGGTGACGAGACTGCCGATGCGCTGGTGGCCAAGCTGACGCCGCTGGTGGAAAAACTGCGGGTGGGCCCGGGGTTGGGCCAGAGCCCGGAGAACGAGATGGGGCCGCTCATCAGCAAGGAGCATCTGGCCAAGGTCCGCGGCTACGTGGATCAGGGGGTGACCGAGGGGGCTGTGCTGCGGGTCGATGGCCGCACGCTGAGCCACGATGAGGGTTACTTTATCGGGGGCTGCCTGTTTGACGAGGTGACCCCCGAGATGCGCATCTACCGCGAGGAGATCTTTGGCCCTGTGCTCTCCATCGTGCGGGTGCCTGACTACGAGACGGCGCTGCGCCTCATCAACGAGCACGAGTACGGCAACGGCACCGCCATCTTTACCTGTGACGGCGACACTGCGCGGGACTTCACGGCGCGGGTGCAGGTCGGTATGGTAGGGGTGAACGTTCCCATTCCGGTGCCGATGGCGTTTCACAGCTTTGGCGGCTGGAAGCGCTCCATCTTCGGGCCGCTCAACATGCACGGGCCGGACGGGGTTCGATTTTATACCCGGATGAAGACGGTGACGGCGCGCTGGCCCCAGAGCCTGCGCAGTGGTGCCGAGTTCTCCATGCCGACCATGAAGTGACGCGCTGGCGCGTGCTCATGGCCTAACCTCTTGCCCTCGCCGGTCAATGATTGGCGGGGGCGAACTCTGTAAAGGAACAACAGATGCGATTGGGAATTCTCGATTGTGACCGGCTCGATCCCGATCTGGCGGATCGTTTTGGCCCCGTTTACTCCGAGATGTTTATCAGGGGCTTTGCGGCCCTGGCCCCCGAACTGGAATTTCGGGTCTGGTCGGCTCTTGATGGGGAATTGCCGGAGGATCTGCACGAGTGCGATGCCTGGCTCATCACAGGCTCGCGCCACGATGCTTATAGCGATATTCCCTGGATTCAGGCACTGCGGGCGTGGATCCGTCAGGCGCACGATGCCGACGTCAAGTTGGCCGGTGTCTGCTTCGGTCATCAGGTGATCGCCCAGGCGCTGGGCGGCGAGGTGGTGAAGTCTACCAAGGGGTGGGGGCTGGGAGTGTCGGTGCACCCCATGCTGGCAGATGAGCCCTGGATGGCGCCGGCGCGGGATCAGATCCGCATTCTGGCCAGCCATCAGGATCAGGTGGCCCTGCTGCCGCCGGGGGCAACCCGGCTGGCGGGCAACGATTTTTGTCCCAACTTCATGTTTTTGCAGGGTGATCACATCGTCGCCATTCAGGGGCATCCGGAGTTCTCGGTGGAGTACAACCGGGCGCTGATCGAGCGGCGCCGCGGCCTGTTGCCCGACGAGCGCTACCAGAGCAGCCTCTCCTCGCTGGAGGGGGAGGTGGATTCGGCGACCATGATGCAGTGGCTGCTGCAGTTTCTGGGGATCCTGCCGCTGCGGGCTGGCGCGGCCTGAACCCGGTTTGTCAGCCACCCCTTCGGATGCTAGATTTTGTAGCAAAATGAAGGATCAAGCGCTGAGATGTCGGGATCGGATGGTACACTGGCCGCCCATGTGGCGGCCTGTTTGTCTGGCTTGATTGCCGTCCCGGCCTGAGCCAAACCTGTCTGAGCCAAACCAGTGTGAGAGTGTGACGCCTTGAAACTACAGCAATTGAAGTATTTGATCGCGATCCGGGACCACAACCTCAATGTGTCCGTGGCTTCCGATGCGCTCTTCACCAGTCAGCCGGGGGTCAGCAAGCAGATTGGCCTGCTGGAGAGCGAGCTGGGGGTGCGGATTTTCGAGCGCCGTGGCAAGCACCTGCACCGCATCACCCCGGTGGGGGAAGAGATCATCAAGTGTGCCGAGGCGATGCTCAACATCGAGAGCAAGATTAAGGCGATCTCCCGCGAGTATCTGGATCCGACCGTGGGCACCCTCAATATTCACACCACCCACACCATCGCCCGCTACCTGCTGCCCAAGTCGGTCACCTACTTCACCAAGAAGTATCCCAAGATCTCGTTCCACCTCCATCCGGTGATGTCGGCGAGCAAGGAGCAGATCAGCAAGGGTTACTCCGATTTCTCCATCGTTGCCCACGAGATTGGCTTCGACAAGGAGCTGATCGCGCTGCCCGCCTACCTTTGGACCCTCTCGCTGGTGGTGCCGCAGGATCACCCGCTGGCCAAGGTGAAGAAGCCGACCCTGGAGCAGCTCTGCCACTACCCGATCCTCAGCTACGAGAGTGGCGCCACTGGCCGACAGGTGCAGGACGAGGTGTTTCAGGCTGCGGGGCTGACCCCGAGTTACTACATGACGGTGATGGACGCCGGGGTGATCAAGCGCTACGTGGAGCTGGGCTTTGGCATCGGCATCATCTCCTCGCTGGTGGCCAACGACACCGACAGCCCTGGGCTGGTCTCCATCAATCTGGAGCACCTGTTCAAACCCTGTCCGGCGCAGATCTGTTTCAGCAAGAGCATCCTTCTGCAGAACTACATGTATGACTTCATCAGCTCCTTCTCGCCCCACCTCACCAAGGAGGTGATCCAGAGTGTGATGCAGCAGCCGAGTCAGGCGCGCATCGACGAGCTGCTGGCCGGGGTGGAGCTGCCCATCTATTGATCCCGATCGGATTCCCGATCGCTGCCGGTTGTCTCTTCTGTCAGGCTGGGCTCTACTCGGGGTTCAGCCTGTCTCTTTTGGGCTATCTCCATCGTCCGAGGTCTCTATGTCCCGCATTCTGCTGCTTGCCAATCTCAACTGTGATCATGTGCTCTCCCTCTCCGAACCGCTGGTAGCGGGGGCCCGGCTGCAATACGTGGATCAGGGACGCAGGCTGGGAGGCGGCGCGGCCAACACCGGCATCGGGCTGGTATGGGCGGGCCACGAGGTGACCATCGCTTCCCGTATCGGGCTGGACGAGACCGGCAACTGGCTGCTGGAGCAGGCGGCCGGTTACGGGCTGGATTGCAGCCATGTGGAGCGCTTTGGCGGCGAGACCGGCGAGCTGCTGATCCTGGTCGACTCCACTGGCGAGCGCACCATACTGCGCCGGCCGCGGCGTCCCGATCTGCCCGGCGATCTGCCGCTGGAGGGGATCGACTGCCTCTATGTGAACTATCCCGGCACCGCCATCATCAGCTACATGCGCCAGATGCTCGGCAAGAGCTTCGTGGTGGCCCAGTATCCCAAGGGCGGCCAAGCGCGCCGTCCCTGTCACGTGCTGGTGGCCTCCCGCTCCGATCTCGGCGAGGTGAGCGACCCTTGGCAACATGCCCGCCAGCTGGCGGGGGAGCAGCTCGAATGGCTGGTGCTGACCGAAGGAAAGGCGGGCGCAGTGGCCATCCACGGCGATGAGCAGATCCGGGTTGCCGCTCGGCCCGTCTCGGTGGTCGATACCACGGGGGCGGGGGATGCTTTCGCCGGCGGATTGATACACGGATTGGCACGGGGCATGGCCATCAAGGATGCGTTGCAGTGTGCGGTGGACTGGGGGGCGTTTGCCGTCGCCTCCGAGAGCTCCATCCCCTCGGTTGCCCTGAAAAACTGGCTGAAACAACCCCACTGAACCACCTCTTTGACGGTCGATTGAGGGGCGGTTTGCGGGCCATATGGCCGCTGGTCGAAGGGGCTTGGCGAGGGGGACTATTCGGTAGATTTACGCGCCATAAAGCGGGCAAACGCCGGGCTAACCCGGCAAGTTTGCGATCAATCAAAGAAAGTGTCGATTTATGTGCATCTTCATCGACACCCGGTTGTGCTGCTCTTAACCTGTCACTCCGCAACTCAGATTAAGAGACAGGCCCCCCTCTGGCAAACCAATGGGCAAACAGAGGCAAACCGGTTGTCTCCTGCCTCTTAGCTCAATGTTGTCGTCCTGATTCCTGGCTTGTAGTAAGAGGCAAGTGCGACCATGCAACTGACACGATTTACCGACTACGCCCTGCGTACCCTGACCTTCCTGGCGGTTCAGCCGGGGGATCGTCTGTCGACCATTACCGAAGTGGCCGATACCTTTGGCATCTCTCGCAACCACGTGGTCAAAATTGTGCACCAGCTTGGCATCAAGGGGTACATCGAGACGGTACGCGGCAAACATGGCGGTATCCGCCTCGGTCGATCGGCGGTCTCCATTAACCTGCGGGATGTGGTGATGGACATGGAGCATGTGCTCTGTCCGGTCGACTGCAAGCGAGAAAACTGCCGTCTCTCCGGCGGTTGCCGCATTCAGGGCATTCTGCGCCGCGCCATGAACGCCTTCCTCGAAGTGCTGGGTGAGTACACTCTGGCTGATGCGGTGCGCGATCCCAATCGTCTCTGCCACCTGCTGGGTATCGAGCAAGAGACTATTGTGACCATGGCCTGACGGGGTGTGGAATATCGAACAAGATGTGAAAGGGGCCTGATAGCCCCTTTTGCTTTTGTACGCGGGGGGTTTTTAGCGACTGCCTGGCTGGCGGATCAGGGTGATGGCGCCGTGCAGGCAGGCGAGGCCACAGGCACCGCAGCCATTGCAGGCATCCATATTGACGTTGATGCCGTCGGCCGTGGCCTTGATCGCCTGTTGCGGGCAGGCATCTTCACAGAGCAGGCAGTAGAAGCCCTGCCGAGCCTGACAGCTCTCCTCAATCTGCACCCGGGTCTGCACCTGACGACCCAGCTGCAGGTCGAGGGCGCCGGTGGGGCAGGCTCTGGCGCAGCTGCCGCAGTAGCTGCACTGGCCACAGGCGAGATCGAGTACCGGCGTACCGGCGATGGGGCTCCCCTCGTACTCCTCCTGGGTGGCCGGTTTGAGCAGACCGCGCGGGCAGGCCTTGAAACATTCGCCACAGCGGGTGCAGAGGGAGAGGTACTGGGACTCCTCGATGGCCCATGGCGGGCGCGCTTCATGGCAAACCACGGCGGGCTTGCGGGAAGCTTGCCAACCTTGTGTCAGCCAACGGAGGAAATAGTGAGTCATGCTCGCCTCTGATACCTATTAGGGGTTAATTTTATCGAAGTTTCGGGAAGCAGGCCAGAGAATAGCGGCCGTCAGGATCGCAAGCGCAGTTGCCCTTGTGTAAGCTAGGCGGGTCTTTTTACGTGGTTGAATGAAATCATATGTGGCTATTTCTCTGGCGTGCGTCCCTGCTCTATGTCTTTCCCCTGCTGATGTGGGCCTACTGCCGCATCAAGGATATCGAGTTCGCCGAGCTCGATACCGGCGTCAACACCCACAAGTGGGTGGTGCTGGCCGCCTACCTTATCTACGTGGTGCTCTGGATCCTGGTTAACCGCTATCTCGAACTCTTCCTGCGTCAGCGGAGCCGCAAATGATTGACTCCGGACTCTGGGGGATCTTGTTGCCCGCCGCCGTGCTGGCCCTCGGGCTTGGCTGGCTGATCGGGCGGCGTACCGCCACGGCGCAGGCTCAGGAGCTGATGCTGGCGCAGGAGCGGCATCAAGCGTTGCAGGATCGCTTCGACGAGTTGCAGGATGAGCGGATGCAGGGCCAGCAGAAGCTGGATCAGCAGCAGACCCTGCTGATCAAGCTCACCGCCCGCCTCAAGGATGCGGAAGCGACCCTGCGCAGCGAACGGTTGGCCGCCGCCGAGAAGCTGCAACTGCAACAGGAGGCGGAGCAGCGCCTCAGCCAGCAGTTCGAGAATCTCGCCAACCGGATCTTCGAGCAAAACTCCGGTAACTTCCGCGAATTGAACCAGAACAGCCTCGATCTGCTGCTCACACCGCTCAAGGAGCAGCTCGAGGGTTTTCGCCGTCAGGTGGGGGAGACCCACGCCCAGGAGACGGCCCAGCGCCACAGTCTCAAGTTCGAGCTGGAGCGCCTCGCCGAGCTCAATGCCCGCATGACCGAGGAGGCGGCAGCGCTAACCCGCGCCCTCAAGGGTGACAGCAAGCAGCAGGGCAACTGGGGTGAAGTGGTGCTGGCGCGGATCCTCAGCGAATGCGGCTTGCGCGAGGGCCACGAGTACCACACCCAGGTCAATATCGAGGTGGAGAAGGGCAAGCGCTACCAGCCAGATGTCATCGTCCACCTGCCGCAGGAGAAGGACATCATCATCGACGCCAAGGTGTCGCTGACCGCCTACGAACGCTGGTATAACGCCGGGGACGAGCTGGAGAAGGCGGTGGCGCTCAAGGAGCATGTCGCCTCGGTGCGCAACCATATCCGCGAGCTGGGCCGCAAGGATTACCAGCAGTTGCCTGGTGTGCGTACCCTCGACTATGTGCTGATGTTCGTAGCGGTGGAGCCTGCCTTCCTCACTGCGATGGAAGCCGATCCCTCGCTGGTGCGTTACGGCCTCGACAACAACATCCTGCTGGTGAGCCCCACCAACTTGATGGTGGCGCTGCGCACCATCGAGAACCTGTGGCGCTACGAGCGGCAGAACCAGAATGCCCGCCAGATTGCCGAACGGGCCGGTCGCCTCTACGAAAAGCTGCGGCTGTTTGTCGAGGAGATGCAGCAGATGGGCGGCAGCCTGCACAAGGCGCAGGAGAGCTACGACAAGGCAATGGGACGGCTGGTCAACGGCCGTGGCAACCTGATTGCCCAGGTCGAGCGTTTCCGCGAGCTGGGGGTGGAGGTGACCAAGAGCCTGCCAGAGCCGCTGGTGGAGCGGGCACTGGAGCGTGACAAGGAGCAGGAGTAGTTTTCCCCTGCACCGACATCAGCAAAAGGCCCAAACCCGGTTTGGGCCTTTTGCTATCTGCCAGCTGGCCGAATGCTTACCCATCATCAGAAATCCGCAAAGCAAACGGCCCACCGAAGTGGGCCGTTTTTATTTGTACTGCCGGTGTGGATCAGCGGCTGGCGGCGCGGGCGCTCAGCTCGGCTTTCTCGCTATCGCTCAGGAAGGCCAGGGTCAGGCCGTTCTGCTGGGCGGTGCGGATCTCGCTGGCGGTCATACCAGCAGCCGGAGCGGCCACCTCATATTCGTGGGGCAGGTCGATCCCTTCCACCGCCGGGTCATCGGTGTTGAGGCAGGCCAGCACACCGGCGGCAAGGAACTGGCGGATCGGGTGCTCGGTCAGGCTCGCTACCGTGGTGGTCTGGACGTTGGAGGTGAGACAGGATTCGATGCCGATGCGGTGCTCGGCCAGATAGGCCATCAGGGCCGGATCCTGAATCGCTTTGACGCCGTGGCCGATGCGCTCGGCGCCCAGCTCGCGAATGGCCTGCCACATGCTCTCGGGGCCAGCGGCTTCACCGGCGTGTACGGTGACGCGCATGCCTGCATCACGCACCTTGCGGAAGTGGTCGACAAAGAGTTCGCCCGGGAAGCCCAGCTCGTCACCGGCCAGATCGATGGCGACCAGCTTGTCGCGGTGAGCCAGACAGGCGGCCAGCTCCTGATTGCACTGCTCGGTGCCGAAGGTGCGGCTCATGATGCCGATCAGGTTGGTCTTGATACCGAAATCGCGGCTGCCCGCTGCCACGCCGTCGATGATGGCTTCCACCACGCCCTGCGGGTGCAGCTTGTGGGCCATTGCCATATAGGCCGGGCTGAAGCGCAGCTCGGCATAGTCGATACCGGCGCGCAGCAGATCTTCCACGTTCTCGTAGGCGACCCGGCGGCAGGCGTCATAGTCAGCCAGCACGGCCACGCCCCAATCCAGCTTCTTCAAAAAGGCAACCAGACTCGGCTCGTTCTCGACGATCTGCACGTGGGGACGCAGCGCTTCCAGCTCGAAGGCGGGCAGCTGGATATTGTGTTGGCGACCCAGCTCGAGGATGGTTTGCGGGCGGATGTTGCCGTCCAGATGGCGGTGCAGGTCGGTCAGGGGGATAGATCTGTCAATCATGGGGGCGCCCTCGCCGAGTCAGGTTTGAAAGCCTGCCATTCTAGGCGGGGCTTTCAAAAAAGATACCCCGTTTATGGTTAAACGGGGTTCTGGCAGGCGGTGATTTGTCAGGGCGTGATGGGAATCGTTTTTCCCCGGGACTCAGGAGAGATCGAGTTCCTTCAGCTTGCGGGTGAGGGTGTTGCGACCCCAACCGAGCAGGCGGGCGGCCTCCTGCTTGTGGCCGTGAGTGTGTTCCAGCGCGGTTTCCAGCATGATCCGCTCGAACTGGGGCATGGCATCGGCCAGGATGTCTGTCTCTCCCAGCGCCAGCTTGCTGGCCACCCACTCTTGCAATTGCTGTTGCCAGCAACCGGGCATCGCCGGTTGGCCCGGTTCGGCGTTGTGGGTGATGGGGGTGAGCAGCTCGGCAGGCAGGTCGCCGACCAGCACTTCTTGCCCCGAGGCCATCACGGTGAGCCAGCGGCAGACGTTCTCCAGCTGGCGCACGTTACCCGGCCAGGGCAGGCGGCTGATATAGGCCTGGGTATCGGGGTGCAGGCTCTTGGCCTCGACGTTCAGCTCTTTGGCTGCGCGCAGCAGGAAGTGACGGGCCAGCTGGGGGATATCCTCACGGCGCTCCTTGAGGGCGGGGATGTGGATGCGGATGACGTTGAGACGGTGGAACAGGTCTTCCCGAAACTCGCCATCGGCGACCCGTTTCTCCAGATTCTGGTGGGTGGCTGCGATGATCCGTACATCCACCTGCACCGGCTGGTGGCCGCCGACCCGGTAGAACTGGCCATCGGCCAAGACCCGCAGCAGCCGGGTCTGCACATCCAGCGGCATGTCACCGATCTCGTCGAGAAACAGGGTGCCGCCGTCGGCCTGCTCGAAGCGGCCGTGGCGGATGTTGTTGGCGCCGGTGAAAGCCCCCTTCTCGTGACCGAACAGCTCCGATTCGATGAGATCTTTCGGAATGGCAGCCATGTTGAGGGCGATAAAGTTCTTGTGGGCGCGCGGGCTGTGCTTGTGCAGGGCGTGGGCGACCAGCTCCTTGCCGGTACCGCTTTGACCGTTGATCAGCACCGAGATGCTGGAGCGTGACAGGCGACCGATGGCGCGGAACACCTCCTGCATCGCCGGTGCTTCACCGATGATCTCGGGAGTGGCGGTGGTCTCTTGCTGACGAGACTTGCGCTTGGTGCGCTGCTCCTTGAGGTGATTCTCTGCGCGGCGCACCAGGGTAACCGCTTCGTCGATGTCGAACGGTTTGGGCAGGTACTCGAAGGCGCCTCGCTGGTAGGCGTTGACCGCGCTGTCGAGATCCGAGTGGGCGGTCATGATGATGATGGGCAGATCGGCCTGACGGCGATGGATCTGCTCAAGCAGGCTCAGGCCGTCGATGCCGGGCATCCGGATATCGGAGAGGATCACATCGGGCGAGCGCAGCTCAAGGGCGTGCAGCAGGGCTTCGCCATCGGCAAAGCTCTCGCAGTTGAAGCCTTCGCTGCCGAGAGTGCGCTCCAGCACCCAGCGGATAGAACTGTCGTCATCGACGATCCACACTTTGGCGGTCATGGGGTTCCCTTACTTGCGAAGCGGTAGAAAAATGGTGAATTCGGTGTGACCTGGCCAGCTGATGCAGTCAATCCGCCCCTTGTGCTGGTCGATCAGGTTCTGGGCGATGGAGAGGCCGAGCCCGGTTCCCCCCTCCTTGCCGGTGATCATGGGGTAGAACAGGGTGTCGCGAATGGCATCGGGAATGCCGGGGCCGTTGTCGATGATCTTGATCTCCGCTGCCAGCCGGTAACGCTGGCCGTGGATGGTGATCTGGAACGCGGTGCGGGTTTTGATACGGATAAGCCCGGTTTGATCGCCGAGCGCTTCGGCGGCATTGCGCACTATGTTGAGAAACGCCTGCTGCAGCTGATCCGGCTCCATCTCGAATTCGGGGATGCTGGGATCGTAATCCCGCTCGATGCGAACAGAGGGAGGGAGTTCGAGCTCCACCAGTCGGCGTACCTGCTCCAGCACCGAATGGACATTGTGCATCTGGTGACGGCCGGGGCGCTGGGGGCCTAGCAGCCGATCAACCAGTACCCGCAGCCTGTCAGCCTGTTCGATGATGATGCCGGTATATTCGCGCAGCGCCGGATCCGGCAGCTCTTTTTGCAGTAGCTGTGCCGCGCCGCGCAGGCCGCCGAGGGGATTCTTGATTTCGTGGGCCAGCCCGCGCACCAGTTCCTTGGCCGCCAGCTGTTGGGCATGTTGCTGCTGCTCCTGACTGATCTTCTTCTGCTGGTCGATCTTGCGCAGCTCCACCACCAGCAGACGCTGTTCGTGGTCGGCCATCGGGGTGGCGCTCAGCTCCACCAGTCGCGGTTCTCCCTCTACCACCAGAGTCACTTCGCTATCGGTAAAGCCTTGCCCTGACACGAGGCACTGCTTGAGCCGCTGCAAATCGAGGGAGATATGTTCCAGCAGATGGGGCAGTTCGATGCCGATCAGCCTACGTTCACTGAGGGAGAGCAGCTGTTCAGCCGCCGGGTTGACGAACTGGATGCAGAGCCGCTCATCCATCAGGATTACGGCTGTCAGCAAATTATCCAAGAGTGTTTTGGCGTTGTCCGAGCGGGTTGGCACAGGTTTCTCCCTAAAACGGTGCTACACACCTGTTATGCACCGATATGGTGCATAGAGTTTACCCGCATCGGTGCGCTATATCACCCCTAGTCGGCTTTGGGGGTGGGTTTGGGAGCCGGCGTCACGCTCGCTCTATGCAGGTAAAAGGTGACTGCACTGGATTTAGCAAGGATCGTACCGTCTTTAGCGAGCAGCTCGAGCTGAGCCTCGTGGGCGCCGCGATCGACGTTTTCGACGCGGACAGAGAGGCTGTTGCTGACGATGGGGGCGGCTTTGCCATCCAGGGTCAGGCGCACATCATACTGGGTCGGAGGTTTGGGGCTGATGGTGCCCTGAAAGACGATGTTGCCTGTGTTGTCGCGCAGGGTGCTGCCCTGTTCCGGGGAGAGCAGTTCGATGGTCAGCTTGGCCGCCTCTTTCTCTTTCTTGGCATCGGCGCCGGTCAGGCTGTTGAAGTTATCCACCTGCACCGATCTGGGCGCGCTGCTGCCCAGCAGCGGGGCGACCCGCAGATCGACCTCTTTGGCGTTTTTGCCGGGTGGTGGCGCATCCGAGTAGTGGGTGATGCCATTGCCATCGACCCAGGAGTAGACCTTGGCCGCGTCCGCACCGAACGAGGTCAGCAACAGGAGGCCGAGCACCCCTATGCCATGCTTGTTGTTCATCCATCTCTCCTTGACGGTATTTTGCTTAATCCTATCAGAGAAAAAACCCGCCAGATGGCGGGTTTTGTCACGATTAAGCAAGCTGACCAGATTTAAACGGCCAGTCTGCTGAGACTTAGACGGAGTAGTACAGTTCGAACTCCAGCGGGTGCGGGGTCATGCGCACACGGTCAACATCCTGCTGTTTCAGTTCCAGATAGGAGTTGATGAAGTCATCGCTGAACACGCCGCCACGGGTCAGGAACTCGCGGTCAGCATCCAGAGCGGCCAGGGCTTCGTCCAGAGAACCGGCAACGGTCGGTACTTCTGCAGCCTCTTCCGGCGGCAAATCGTACAAGTTCTTGTCCATGGCATCGCCCGGATGGATCTTGTTGATGATACCGTCCAGACCGGCCATCAGCTGGGCAGCAAAGGCCAGGTACGGGTTGGCAGCCGGATCCGGGAAGCGCACTTCGATACGACGGGCTTTCGGGCTCGGTACCACCGGGATACGGATGGAGGCAGAGCGGTTGCGGGCAGAGTAGGCCAGCATGACCGGTGCTTCATAACCCGGAACCAGACGCTTGTAAGAGTTGGTGGTCGGGTTGGCGAAGGCGTTGATGGCCTTGGCGTGCTTGATGATACCGCCGATGTAGTGCAGAGCCATCTCGGACAGTCCGCCGTACAGGTCACCAGCGAACAGGTTGACGCCGTTCTTGGCCAGAGACTGGTGGCAGTGCATGCCAGAGCCGTTGTCACCGAACATGGGTTTCGGCATGAAGGTGACGGTCTTGTTGTAGGCGTGAGCCACGTTGTGGATCACGTACTTCAGTACCTGTACTTCGTCAGCTTTCAGCGTAAGAGTGTTGAAGCGGGTAGCGATTTCGTTCTGACCGGCAGTAGCCACTTCGTGGTGGTGAGCTTCAACGACCTGGCCCATCTCTTCCAGCACCAGACACATGGCGGCGCGGATATCCTGGGAGGAGTCGACCGGTGCAACCGGGAAGTAACCGCCTTTCACGAACGGACGGTGACCCTTGTTGCCATGTTCATAGGCAGTGCCGGAGTTCCATGCGGCTTCTTCAGATTCGATTTTCACGAAGCTGTGGCCCATGGTGTTGGAGAAGGTGATGTTGTCGAACATGAAAAATTCCGGCTCCGGCCCGAACAGCACGGTGTCAGCGATGCCGCTGGACTTCAGGAAATCTTCTGCACGTTTGGCGATGGAGCGCGGATCGCGGTCGTAGCCCTGCATGGTGGCAGGCTCCAGCACGTCACAAACGATGTTCAGGGTGGTCTCTTCGGTGAACGGGTCCAGCTTGGCGGAGGCTGCGTCCGGCATCAGTACCATGTCGGATTCGTTGATGCCCTTCCAGCCGCCGATGGAGGAACCATCGAACATCTTGCCGTCTTCGAAGAAATCTTCATCAACCTGGTGAGCAGGGATGGATACATGCTGCTCTTTACCCTTGGTGTCGGTAAAGCGCAGATCAACAAACTTGACTTCGTGTTCCTGGATCAGGGCCAAAACGTTCTGGGCTGACATGCTAAGTAACCTCCGGTGTTAAAACTCTCTGGGTGAATGCGTCGTCGTATTCACATAAGCCAGTATCGTGCCAAGTTTGTGACAGCTTGATTTCAGGGCAATCTCGCTGAAGAGGCTCCCCAAAATCAGGCGATCTCGACTCGCGTTGCATCAATTTAGTGCGATGGTGGATCGTTTTGGTGCACTGTAATGGTGCGCGAAATACGGTCACCGCCCATCTAAGCAGGGTTTGTCAGAGAGGTCTATGATCCAGATCTGTTGTTATGCGCGAATGTACTGCAATTCTGCTAGGCAGATCACAAAGGCAAGAGTACAATTAGCGCCCAATTTTACCCGGTGATTGAGGCGAGAATGTTAGAGAATTTACGCAATATTGCGATTATTGCGCACGTTGACCACGGCAAAACGACTCTGGTTGATAAGCTGCTGCAGCAGTCCGGCACCCTGGACCGCTCCACGGAAGGCCAGGAACGGATCATGGACTCCAATGATCTGGAACGGGAACGTGGCATCACCATTCTCGCCAAGAACACTGCGATCCGCTGGAATGACTACCGCATCAACATCGTTGATACCCCGGGTCACGCCGACTTCGGTGGTGAAGTAGAGCGCGTACTGTCCATGGTTGACTCCGTGCTGCTGCTGGTTGACGCCGTTGACGGCCCGATGCCGCAAACCCGTTTCGTGACCCAGAAAGCGTTCGCTCAGGGTCTGAAGCCGATCGTGGTCATCAACAAGGTTGACCGTCCGGGTGCTCGTCCTGACTGGGTAATGGATCAGGTATTCGACCTGTTCGACAACCTGGGCGCGACTGATGAACAGCTGGATTTCAAAGTTGTTTACGCCTCTGCACTGAACGGTTGGGCCACCATGGATCAGGACGTTGAGTCCGAGAACATGGAGCCGCTGTTCCAGGCCATCGTCGACAACGTGGAAGCCCCGAAAGCTGACACCGAAGGCGCGTTCCAGATGCAGATCTCCCAGCTGGACTACAACTCCTACGTGGGCGTTATCGGTATCGGCCGTATCACCCGTGGTCGCGTCAAGACCAACCAGCAAGTCACCATCGTTGGTGCCGACGGCAAGACCCGTAACGGTAAAGTCGGTCAGGTGTTGGGTTACCTGGGTCTGTCCCGTACTGAAGTTACCGACGCGCAAGCGGGTGACATCATCGCTATCACCGGTCTGGGCGAGCTGAAAATCTCCGACACCATCTGTGATAACGGTGCCGTTGAAGCCCTGCCGCCGCTCTCCGTTGACGAGCCGACCGTGAACATGACCTTCCAGGTCAACACCTCACCGTTCGCCGGTAAAGAGGGCAAGTTCGTGACCTCCCGTAACATTCTGGAGCGTCTGAACCAGGAGCTGGTCCACAACGTGGCCCTGCGCGTGGAAGAGACTGATGATCCGGACAAGTTCCGTGTATCCGGTCGTGGTGAGCTGCACCTCTCCATCCTGATCGAAAACATGCGTCGCGAAGGTTACGAACTGGCTGTGTCCCGTCCGGAAGTAATCCTGCGTACCGTTGATGGCGTTCTGCAAGAACCGTTCGAAACCGTAACTGTGGACGTTGAAGAAGCGCACCAGGGTTCCGTGATGGAGCAACTGGGTCTGCGTAAGGGCGAAATGACCAACATGACTCCGGATGGCAAGGGTCGTGTCCGTCTGGACTTCATGATCCCGAGCCGTGGCCTGATCGGCTTCCAGACCGAGTTCATGACCATGACTTCCGGTACTGGTCTGCTCTACCACACCTTCGACCACTACGGTCCGCACAAGGGTGGCAGCATCGGCGAGCGTCAGAACGGCGTGCTGATCTCCAACGCAACCGGTAAGGCTCTGACCTACGCCCTGTTCGGTCTGCAAGACCGTGGTCGTCTGTTCATCGGTCACGCGACCGAGGTGTACGAAGGCCAGGTGATCGGTATTCACTCCCGTTCCAACGACCTGACTGTTAACTGCCTGAAAGGCAAGCAGCTGACCAACATGCGTGCCTCCGGTACCGACGAAGCTCAAGTGCTGACTCCGCCGATCCGCATGACTCTGGAACAGGCACTCGAGTTCATCGATAACGACGAACTGGTAGAAGTGACTCCGAAGAACATCCGTATCCGCAAGAAATTGCTGACCGAGCTGGATCGCAAGCGCTCTGGCCGTGGTTAATGCCGTGTGCTGAGTCTCGGCAGCCTTCGTAGCTGCTGACGGTTCACTGATAAACGGACCCAAACCTCTGGTTTGGGTCCGTTTTTTTATGTCTGTGATCCGCTCTGGCCATCCTGATGAGCTCGTTCAGGCCATCCGGTAATGGGGCTGATGAGCGTTGAGTGAAGGTCGTGGGGATGGGTGAGATAAGAAAGCCGCAGCGGGTGGCCGCTGCGGCTTTTTGCTGGCTTGCAGTAAGGGGTTACTGGCGCCAGAAGGAGGGGAAGAAGAGCACGGCGACCGTCAGGATCTCCAGTCGTCCCAGCAGCATGCCGAATGACAACAGCCATTTGGCCGATTCCGGCAGGCTGGCAAAGTTGGTGCTGGGGCCGACCACTGGGCCCATGCCCGGGCCAACGTTGGCAACGGCGGTGATGGAGCTGGATATGGCTGTCAGGGGGTCAAGCCCGATGGCGCCCAGCAGTGCGGCTATCACCAGAATGATGGCGAAGTAGGCCAGTACGAAGGAGATCATCGAGCGGATGATGGCGTCATTGACCGTCCGGCCGTTGTACTTCTGGGGGAAGACGGCAGAAGGGTGCATCAGCTGGCGCATCTGCTTTCTGAACAGGGCAAACGCCACCTGTATCCGGAAGATCTTGAGGCCGCCCGCAGTGGAGCCTGAGCAGGCCCCAAGAGCCAGCAGCACGATGAAGACGATGCTGGCGAGCGGCCCCCAGGTGCCGAAGTCACCAAGGCCGTAGCCGGTGGTGGTGAGCACCGAGACGATGTTGAAGCAGCTGATGCGCAGGGCATCCCAGAAGCCGAACAGGTCTCTCTCCCACAGATAGAAGGTCATGATGACGGTGACCCACACCACCAGCCAGAAGAAGCCGCGCACCTGGGCATCCTTGAACAGGCTGTAGTCCCTGTGGTTGAGGCTTTGCACATAGAGTAGGAAGGGCAGGCCGCCGAGGAACATGAACAGGGTGCCAATCCAGTGTGCCGAGTTGGAGAAGTGGGACATGGATTGATCGGAGGTGGAGTAGCCGCCGGTACTGAGAGTTGTCATGGCGTGGTTGATCGCCTCGAACATGTTCATGCCGCTGGCCCAGTAGGCCATGAAACAGAGCATGGAGAGCACCAGATAGACCACGACGATGTTGTTGGCGACTGTCTTGGCACGCGGGGCGCTTTTGTCCGACCAGTCCGAGCTCTCGGTCTGGAACAGCTTCATGCCGCCGACGTTGAGGTAGGGCAGCACGGCAACCGCCATCACGATAAAGCCGACTCCGCCCAGCCACTGCAGGATGGAACGCCACAACAGGATGCTGTGGGCCATGTTGTCGAGGCCGGAGAGCACGGTAGAGCCCGTGGTGGTCACCCCCGACATAGTCTCGAAGTAGGCGTCGGTGAAGTTGATGTGGGTGATGAAAACAAACGGCAGGGCGCCGAAGGCGCAGGCAACCACCCAGACCGAGGTGGTGAGCAGGAACATCTCCCGCACCCCCAGATGAAACTCCGCCTTGCGGCCGTAGTGGAGGCAGAGCAGGGCGGCGCCGTGGGTGATCAGCACGGACTTGAGAAACTCGACAAATCCCTCTGACCCGGTGAGCAGTGCCAGCAAGGTGGGTAGCCACATGAAGAGCGCCAGCTTGGAGAGCACCAGCCCGAGGGTGAAGATAATGGGACGCAGCTTGATCATGTTCGATAACCTGGTCGTTGATTAACAAAAGACCCGGACCATCCCCTTGGGGTAGCTGAGCCGGGTCTGGTTTGACAGCCTGTGCGCATGAAGACGTTACAGGAAGAAGGGGCTTGGCTGGAACAGCCGCTCCACTTCCGGGATGTACTTCTTGTCCACCAGGAACATGACGACATGGTCATCCTGCTGGATCTTGGTGCGATCGTGGGCGATCAGCACTTCATCCCCGCGCACCACGGCACCGATAGTAGTGCCCGGCGGCAGCTTGAGCTCGCCTACCGTCTTGCCGACCACCTTGGAGGTGTTCTCGTCACCGTGGGCAATCGCCTCGATCGCCTCGGCAGCACCGCGGCGCAAGCTGTAGACGTTGGCGATATCTGCCCGGCGCACGTGGGTAAGCAGGGCCGAGATGGTGGCCTGCTGCGGCGAGATGGCGATATCGATAGAGCCACCCTGCACCAGATCCACGTAGGCGCCGCGCTGGATCAGCACCATGGTCTTCTTGGCGCCCATCTTCTTGGCGAGCAGCGCCGACATGATGTTGGCCTCGTCCTCGTTGGTCACGGCGATGAAGACATCGATCTGGTCGATGTGTTCCTCGGCCAGCAGCTCCTGATCCGCCGCATCGCCGCAGAAGACGATGGTGTTCTCCAGCAGTTCGGAGAGCTGCTCCGCCCGCTTCTGGTTGCGCTCGATAAGCTTGACGCTGTAACGCTTCTCCAGCTGACGGGCGAGGCCTGCGCCAATGTTGCCGCCACCGACGATCATGATGCGGCGGTAGGGGCTCTCGAGGCGCTGCAGTTCAGACATCACGGCACGGATATGGCCCGCGGCGGCGACGAAGAAGACCTCGTCATCCGCTTCGATGATGGTGGTGCCTTGCGGACGGATCGGGCGGCCCTGACGGAAGATGGCCGCTACCCGGGTCTCGATGTTCGGCATGTGTTCGCGCAGGGTGGAGAGAGCATTGCCCACCAGCGGGCCACCGTAGTAGGCCTTGACCGCCACCAGACCGACGCGGCCACCTGCAAAATCAACCACTTGCAGAGCTCCCGGGTATTCGATCAGGCGACGCACATAGTCGGTCACCAGCTGCTCCGGCGCGATCAGGTGATCCACCGGCACCGATTCTGGCAGGAACAGGCGATCCCGCTCGGTCAGATAGGCCGGCGAGCGGATCCGCGCGACCTTGTTCGGGGTGTTGAACAGGGAGTAGGCCACCTGACAGGCGATCATGTTGGTCTCGTCACTGTTGGTGACGGCGACCAGCATGTCTGCATCCTGAGCCCCCGCTTCGCGCAGCACCTTGGGGTGGGCGCCATGACCGTTGACCACCCGCAGGTCAAACTTGTCCTGCAGTTCGCGCAGGCGTTCGCTGTCGGTGTCGACGATGGTGATGTCGTTGTTCTCCCCGGCCAGGTTCTCGGCCAGGGTGCCGCCGACCTGGCCGGCTCCCAAAATGATGATCTTCATAGGGAACGTTTACTCACGTTGATGCTGTAAAGGGGGGCGCCAGAACGGATCTGGCGGCTCTCCCGAATGAGGTTGGTCATGCTCGGCTCAGAGCTTGACCAGTTTGGCGTAGTAGAAGCCATCCATCTCGGCTTCACCCGGCAGGAACTGGCGACCCGGGCAGTCCGGGGTATCCTGTTCGTGCAACGGTACCAATTTGGCATCTTTGGTCGCGGCAAGGAAGGTGCGGATCTGTTCGCGGTTCTCTTCTGGCAATACGGAGCAGGTGGCGTAGAGCAGGGTGCCGCCGCTCTTCAGCTTGCCCCAGAGGGCGCTCAGAATACGGCGTTGCAGCTCGGCCAGCTCGCGAATGTCCTGATCCCGGCGCAGCCACTTGATGTCTGGGTGGCGACGAATGACGCCGGTGGCGGAGCAGGGGGCATCCAGCAGGATGCGGTCAAACTGACCCTCCGGCCACCACTGTTCCGGCGCCGCAGCATCGCCATGGATCACCTTGGCCGTCAGGCCGATGCGGTCCAGGTTCTCCTGCACTCGCTTGAGGCGGTTTTCGTCGGCATCGACGGCAACCACGCCAGCCAGCCTGGGCTGACGCTCCAGCAGGTGGGCAGTCTTGCCGCCGGGGGCTGCGCAGGCATCCAGCACCCACTCGCCCGGTTGCGGGTCGAGCAGGGCGGCAGCCTGTTGTGCTGCACCATCCTGTACCGAGCAGTCACCCACTTCGAAGCCGGGCAGCTTGGTCACATCACAAGGACGCTCCAGCAGTATGCAATCCTCACCCTCTTCACCGGCCACGGCATTGATGCCGGCTTCGGCCATGCGAGCCAGCATGGCATCGCGGCTCTGGCGCTGGCTGTTGTTGCGGATCCACATGGGGGGGCGCTGGTTGTTCGCCTCCATGATGAATTCCCACTCATCGTGATAGGCCTGACGCAGGCGCTTGGTGAGCCACTCCGGATGACCGAGGCGAATGCTGGGAACGCGGTCGATGCGCAGCAGAATGACTTCGGCGCTGCGCTGGAAGTTGCGCAGCACGCCGTTGATGAGGCCACGCAGGGAGGTGCCCTTGAGCAGTTTGACGGCGTTGACGGTCTCGGCCACCGCGGCGTGAGCCGGAATGCGGGTGTAGATGAGCTGATAGAGACCGACCAGGATGAGGTAGTGGAAAATGCGGCTCTTGTTTTTGAGCGGCTTGTCCATCATCTCGTTGACTGCCGCATCGAGGCGGGGCAGCCAGCGCAGGGTGCCGTAGCAGAGTTCTTGCAGGAGAGCGCGATCGCGAGGTGCAACCTTCTCCTGGGCAGCAGGCAGAACAGCGGAGAGGGATTGACCCTGATCCAGCACCTGTTGAATAACGAGAGCGGCCTGTGCACGTGTTTTCATAGAGTTACCTTAGATGCGCAAGTCGGGGCCTGGGCCCCGCTTGTGTCAATTCAATCCAGTTCAATTCAATTGCGTGCCGGGTTCAAACCAGTCGCGGCGAGAGTTGAGCAGATCCGAAACGGACATCGCCTTCTTGCCGGGCGGTTGCAGGGTCAGCAGGCGCAGTACCCCTTTGCCGGTAGCGATATCGATCCCCTGCTTGTCGGCCTTGAGCAGGGTGCCGGCGGGTTGGCCGTGGTCACTGTCAATGACGGCGGCTTGCCATACCTTGACGGTCTGGTCAGCCACTTCAAACCAGCTGATGGGCCAGGGGTTGAACGAGCGGATGCAGCGTTCGATGGCAGCAGCCTCCATCGACCAGTCGATACGGGCCTCTTCCTTGGAGAGCTTTTCGGCGTAGTTGGCCAGCGCATCATCTTGCGCTTCGGCAGCGGTTTCACCGGCGGCCATGGCATTGATGGTGTCGACCAGTGCCTGCGGGCCCAGCTCGGCCAGCTTGTCATAGAGGCTGGCGGAGGTCTCGTCGGCGGTGATGGGGCAGCTTACCTTGCGGATCATGGCGCCGGTATCCAGTCCCACATCCATCTGCATGATGGTGACGCCGGTTTCGGCATCGCCCGCCCAGATAGAGCGCTGGATCGGTGCGGCACCGCGCCAGCGGGGCAGCAGGGAGCCATGGACGTTGATGCAGCCCAGCCGCGGGGTATCGAGTACCACCTTGGGCAGGATCAGGCCATAGGCAACCACCACCATCAGGTCGGCACCCAGTGCAGCAAGCTCGGCTTGCGCCTCTTCCTTGCGCAGAGAGGCAGGTTGGTAAACCGGCAGGTTGTGGGCCAGTGCCAGCTCTTTGACCGGGCTGGCGGTGAGCTTCTGGCCACGGCCAGCGGGCTTGTCAGGCTGGGTATAAACGGCAACGACCTCGTGGTCGGAAGACAACAACGCCGCCAGATGACGGGCGGCGAAGTCGGGAGTACCGGCAAAAATCAGTTTCAGCTTATTCAATGGGGCAGATCCTCAGAGGACTTTGCGATCTTCACGGGCCATCTTTTCCAGCTTCTGGCGAATGCGCTGGCGCTTGAGCGGGGACAAGTAATCCACAAACAGCTTGCCGACCAGATGATCCATCTCATGCTGGATGCAAATGGCGAGCAGATCGTCGGCTTCCAGCTCGAATGGCTTGCCGTTGCGATCCAGGGCGCGGATTTTGATCTGTTCAGCGCGAGGCACCAGAGCACGGCTGCCGGGCACGGAGAGGCAACCCTCTTCAATGCCGGTGCTGCCGCACTGCTCGATGACCTCCGGATTGATCAATACCAGAGGATCTTCACGGTTTTCAGAGACATCGATCACTATGATGCGCTGGTGAATGTCGACCTGAGTCGCGGCCAGGCCAATGCCTTCCTCCGCGTACATGGTTTCGAACATATCATCTACAATCTGTTGTAACTCGGGTGTAAAGGTCTCGACAGGGGCTGCAACGGTGCGCAGGCGCTCATCGGGAAAACGCAATACATCTAGAATGGCCATAGTTTTTTCTTTAGTTTCGTATAAATGCAGTCAATATTGGCGTAATTCTAGTCATTTACGCCGACAAAAAACAGCAACACTTTGCGTACAGAGGTAACAGGGAGTGTTATGTATCTGAAGCAAACCATCCTCGCCTGCCTGCTGGTGACCGTGAGTCAGGCAGCATTGGCCGATCAGCTCAGGCTGAAAGCGGGTTACCCCGAAAGTTATGTAGTGCAAAAAGGCGACACCCTGTGGGATATCTCCGGCAAGTATCTTTCCGAACCCTGGCTCTGGCCCCGTCTCTGGAACATCAATCCGCAGATTGCCAATCCTCACTGGATCTACCCCGGTGATGTACTGCATCTGAGCTGGGTCAATGGTGAACCCCGGCTCGGCAAGGCGATGCAGGGGGGCAAGCAAGTTATCCATCTCGGCCCGAAAACCCGTTACGAGAACAAAGCCAACCCCATTCCGACCCTGCCTATCAGCGAGATAGGCCCCTTCCTGCAAACTGACCATATTCTGGCAGACAGCCAGCAGCAGAAAACCTTGCCCTATCTGCTGGGGTCGGATCAGAAGCATATCGGCATGCTGGAGGGGGACACCCTCTATGTGCAGGGCTCCCTGACGCCGGGGCAGGTTTATGGCATTTATCACCCCGGAGTGGTCTACAAGGATCGCGAAACCGGTGAACTGCTGGGCCAGGAGGCGATCTTTGCCGGTGTGGTGCGGGCCGTGGCGCGTCTTGATGGCGATCGGACTGAGGTGACTCTGACTCATAACCAGCGCGAAGTGCTGCAGGGCGACAAGGTGATGCCGCTGCCGGCTCAGGAAAACATGCCCGCCGTCTTCACACCGAAAGCGGCACCTGCCATCACGCCGGGCTATATCATCGATTTGCCGAACAAGACCCGGGGCGGTGGCAAGTTTGATGTGGTGCTGATCAACCGGGGTGGCCGCGATCAACTGGTCGCCGGGGATGTACTGGATGTCAGACGGCCCGGTGCTGCTCTGGTAACCAAGAATGGCGATGTACAGTACAAGGAGCTCTCGTCGGTTTTTAACCGGGTGTTTTACAGCAGCAACAAGAAGGCACCATTGCCCTCTGAAGCGATTGCCCGTGTCATGTTGTTCAAGGTGTATGACAAGCTGAGTTACGGTCTCATCATGCAGAGTAACGACATGGTGAGTGCGGGCTATCAGGTCACTCACTTCTGACGTGAACTACCCCGACGCGCGTCTGGCGCTCTGGCTAACTCTCGATGCGGTCACCGGTATTGGTCCGGTGACCGCTGCACGTCTGTTGGAACGGGCTGGGGGAAGTATTGAGGCCCTGTTTCAGAGCGATGAAGCGCAACTGCATGGTATGGGGTTGTCGTCAGAGCAGATCAAACAACTGCGCTGGCCCTCGCCGGTGGTTGAGCAGAGCCTGGCTTGGGCCGCTTTGCCTGACAATCACCTTATTCCGCAAGATCACCCGATTTATCCACCCTTGTTGCGGGAAATTCCTGCGGCACCCCTGTTGCTCTACTGTCGTGGCGATCTTGCTGCGCTGTCGCTACCCCAGCTGGCAATGGTGGGGACACGCCATCCTACCTATGCAGGCAAAGATAATGCGTCCCGCCTCTGTAGCGAGCTGGTTGGATGCGGGTTAGCCATCACTTCGGGCCTTGCTCTTGGTATCGATGGTGTTTGCCATCAGCAGGCGCTGGCTTGTGACGGTATCACCCTTGCCGTGTTGGGGTCCGGGCTGGATTGCCTCTACCCCAAACGCCATCAGGGGCTGGCAGGCCAGATTCTGGAGAAAGGTGGCTTGCTTATCTCCGAGCTGGCGCCGGATAAAGGACCGCTGGCTGAACATTTTCCTCGTCGCAACCGTATTATCAGTGGTCTGTCGCTGGGAACTCTGGTGGTGGAGGCGACCGAGCAGAGCGGTTCGCTGATCACCGCTCGCTATGCGCTTGAACAGGGGCGCGAAGTGTTTGCAGTGCCCGGCGCTCCGCAAAACGCCCAGGCGATAGGGTGCAACAGATTAATTCAGCAGGGGGCCAAACTTGTGCTGAGTGCGGCCGATATAGTGGAAGAGCTGCCAGAGTGGGTCGCACGGCCAGATCCGTCGGTCATACCATCTGAGCAACCGCATAATAGCGAATTGCCTTATGCCGATTTGTTGGATAACGTAGATTATGAGACCACGAGCGTGGATACCGTTGCCGAGCGGGCCCAGCTTCCTGTCGAAGTGGTATTGGGCAGGTTGGTAGAGCTGGAGCTGGCCGGTGCAGTGATGGCGGTAGCCGGTGGATACGTCAGAGCGAGGAGGGCGAATCATGTTTGATGTATTGATGTACCTTTTCGAGACCTACATCCACAGCGATGCAGATGTGATGGTCGAGCAGGATGAGCTCACCGACGAGTTGAGCCGGGCCGGTTTCGATAAAGAAGAGATCGACAAGGCGCTCGACTGGCTGGAGCGGCTGGCCAATCTGCACGATAGCGAGCGGGAGGTCTATGTCACCGCCAGCGCGCAAGGCTCGATGCGTATCTATGCTCCGCAAGAGCTGGCACGCCTCAGTACCGAGTGCCGCGGCTTCCTGCTCTTTCTGGAACAGGCCCAGGTGCTGAATGCCGAAACCCGCGAGATCTGTATCGAGCGCCTGCTCGAGCTGGACAAGCCGGATATCGAGCTGGATGACCTGAAGTGGGTCGTCATGATGGTGCTGTTCAACGTACCGGGCAGTGAAAATGCCTACCAGCAGATGGAAGAGCTGGTGTTTGATGAGTCAGACGGCGTCATTCACTGACAGTCTGGTGCCGCGCTGGTAGAATTCAGGCCATCTGGATTTCAAGGCGCGGCCCATGTCAAAAATCGATCATCACCTCTTTTCAGCCCACGAACATGCCTTCGAGCGCGAGCCGTGCCCGCAGTGCGGGGCCGAGCTGGTGATCCGCCAGGGCAAACATGGCCCCTTTCTCGGCTGTTCTGCCTATCCTGCCTGTGATTACATTCGCTCCCTGACGCCATCCGGCCGCGACATCGAAAAGGTGCTCGAAGGCTCTGCCTGTCCCGATTGCGGAAAGCCGCTGGCGATCAAGAAGGGGCGTTATGGTCTGTTTGTCGGTTGTACCCAGTATCCGGCCTGTCAGCACATCGAATCCCTGCAGGAGAGTGACGATACCCAGATCCTCTGCCCCGAGTGCGGCAAGGGTCATCTGGTGAGCCGGACCTCCCGCTACGGCAAGCAGTTTTACTCCTGTGATGGCTATCCACACTGCAAATATGTGGTGAACGACAAGCCGATCCCCATGCCTTGTCCCGCGTGTGGTTGGGGCATCATGGTAGAGAAAAAAGTGAGGGGAACTCTGCGTTGGGTCTGTCCGCAAAAGAAATGCGGCCACCAAAGTGAGCAGGTATAATCCCGCAGCCGCAACCGGATTGAAACGTTTTCGGTGAACTTCAACCCCCCACTTGGAGTAAGGAAATTCCCACCATGAATAAACCCTTTGTTGCCGTATTGATGGGCTCTGATTCTGATTTCCCCGTGATGCAGACTACCCTCGAGGTGCTCAAGTCATTTGATATCGCTGTGGAAGTCAAAGTCACCTCCGCGCACCGCACGCCGGCTGCGACCCATCAGTATGTGACCGATGCCGAGGCCCGTGGCTGCAAGGTCTTTATCTGTGCTGCCGGTCTGGCGGCGCATCTGGCGGGTGCCGTAGCCGGCATCACGACTCGTCCCGTGATCGGGGTGCCCATCGACGGTGGTCCGCTCAAGGGGCTGGATGCGCTGCTCTCCACCGTGCAGATGCCGGGTGGTGTACCGGTAGCGACCGTGGCGATCGGCAAAGCCGGTGCCAAGAACGCAGGTTATCTGGCAGCCCAGATGCTGGCAGTAGCCGATGATGAACTGGCGGCCAAGGTTCGGGCCGAACGCCAGAAGAATGCCGAAGAGGTGATGGCCAAGGATGCCGCCCTGCAGGCTCAACTCAAGTAAGTGAATAGGTGGCGATCCGGATGTGTCGTATTTTTCCTGTGCAACAGCAACACGTCACTTTGCCATGGTCGCCGCCATACGGATTCAACTTGCTACTAAGTGACGAGGCGGCAGCCAGGCTGCCGCATTTTTCCTATGCCAAATGAATTTGAACAGGCAGTTGCCGCCCTCCAGCAGGAAGGGGTGATTGCCTATGCGACTGAGGCCGTGTTTGGTCTGGGTTGTGATCCCGACTCCGAAGTGGCGGTGCAGCGACTGCTGGCCATCAAACAGCGTCCGGTTGAGAAGGGGTTGATCCTGATTGCTGCCGACGTAGAGCAATTGCAGGATTACATCGATCTGAGCCAACTTAGCGGTGAACAACTGGCTCGGGTTGAAGCAAGCTGGCCCGGCCCCTTTACCTGGATCATGCCTGCCCGTGCAACGACGCCGGCCTGGCTGACCGGGCAGTTCGAGACCCTGGCGGTGCGCGTGACGGCTCATCCTCAGGTGCAGGCGTTGTGCCGTGCCTTTGGCAAGCCGCTGGTCTCTACCAGCGCCAACCTGACCGGTGAGGAGCCTGCCCGTCGGGTGGCCGATATTGGTGAGCGGCTGGCAAGCAAGTTGGCCTATATCCTGCCCGGTGAAGTGGGTGGTCAAGCTAACCCCTCCGAGATCAAGGACGCCCGAACCGGCGCCATTATTCGCCCCTCCTGAGCAGGCGGATACGTCATGATTTGCTATCAATCTGCTGAGTGGTGAGCTCACCGGATTGATTTAACTATAAAAATGGACAGGGCGTTCACGATCCTGCCTGACTGGAGACAAGATGAGCAAACCGGATGTGGCCCAGGTCAAGGCCTTCCTGTTGCAGTTGCAGGACGAGATCTGCCGTGGTCTGGAGCAGGCCGATGGCAGTGGACACTTTGTGGAAGATGCATGGAGCCGTGAAGGCGGTGGCGGTGGTCGCACCCGTGTGCTGCGCCACGGCGCGGTGATCGAGCAGGGGGGCGTCAACTTCTCCCATGTCTATGGCGATACCATGCCTGCCTCTGCTACAGCCCATCGGCCAGAGTTGGCCGGTCGCAAGTTCGAGGCGATGGGCGTGTCGCTGGTGATCCATCCGCACAACCCCTATGTGCCGACCAGCCACGCCAACGTCCGTTTCTTCATCGCCGAGAAGGAAGGCGAAGAGCCCATTTGGTGGTTTGGCGGTGGTTTCGATTTGACGCCCTTCTATCCGTTTGCCGAGGATGTGCAGCACTGGCATCAGGTCTCCCGTGATCTCTGCCAGCCCTTTGGTGATGAGATCTACCCCGAGTTCAAATCCTGGTGCGATCGCTACTTCTTCCTCAAGCACCGCAACGAGACGCGAGGGGTGGGCGGTCTCTTCTTCGACGATCTGAATCGCTGGCCTTTTGCCGACTGCTTTGCCTTTATGCAGGCGGTAGGTCGGGGTTATCTCGATGCCTACCTGCCGATCATCGAGCGACGCAAGGCTCTGCCCTATGGCGAGCGGGAGCGGGAGTTCCAGCTCTATCGTCGCGGTCGTTATGTGGAGTTCAATCTGGTGTATGACCGTGGCACCCTGTTCGGGCTGCAGACCGGCGGACGTACCGAGTCGATCCTGATGTCGATGCCACCGCTGGCACGTTGGGAGTATGACTGGCAGCCGGAGGCGGGCACTCCTGAAGCCTTGCTCTACACCGACTATCTCACGCCGCGAGAGTGGCTGTGACCCGAGGGGCCTTGATGGCCCCTTTTTGCTGGCCGATATTCGGCTTGTTCCCGAGTGCGAAAACCCGTTAAATCGGAATATTGCCCTCTGATGGAACTCTTTGATGGATCGTTATCTGGTTTTTGGCCACCCGGTGCGCCACAGCAAGTCCCCCTTTATTCACACCCTGTTTGCCAGACAAACCCAGCAAGAGCTGGAGTATGGGCTGGCTGAACCCGCCGTCGACGAGTTTGCCCAAACTCTGCGTGCTTTCTTTGCCCAAGGGGGCAAGGGGTGCAATGTCACCGTTCCCTTCAAGGAGCAAGCATTCACTTTGGTCGATCGCTTGAGCCCGAGGGCCAAGCGGGCGGGTGCGGTCAATACCATCAAGCTGACCGATGATGGCGTGTTGCTGGGGGATAATACCGATGGCGCTGGATTGGTCGCCGATCTCAAGTCCCATGGTGTGACGCTGGCGGATAGTCGGATCCTGCTGCTGGGTGCCGGTGGCGCGGCTCGTGGTGCATTGGCGCCGCTGCTGGCTGAGTTGCCGAGCGAGCTGGTGATCGCCAACCGCACCCACACAAAAGCGCAACAGTTGGCTGCCGAATTCTGCGATCTGGGGTCTGTGACTGCCCAGACCTATGAGCAGTTGGCAGGGCCATTCGATCTCGTCATCAACTCTACCTCCGCCAGCCTGCAAGGGGAGCTGCCGCCGTTGACTCCCGCCCTGATCCACACTGATATTGCCATCTACGACATGATGTATGGCGCCTCGGATACGGCCTTTATCAGTTGGGCCAAACAGCATGGGGCCCGTCAAACCATGGATGGACTTGGCATGCTGGTGGAACAGGCCGCCGAAGCGTTTACCGTGTGGCGCGGAATTCGTCCCGGGACTAAACAGGTATTGAGAGAGTTGAAGCGTAACTTGGGGGTGATATGAACCAGGGTATTCTGTTTCCCGATCTGATGGAGTGGCAGGCTGACGAACAGCGGGTGCGTTTTCCTGCCCAGCAGATGGGGGCGCTGATAGATTGTTACATCAGCCAGCGGCGGCTGGAGAGAATGACAGGTCTGGCGCTGACGAGAGAGGATGACATCGTCAGAGCCTTCGAAAGTGTACGTTTTGATATTGAAGACATGGCTGAAAAACTCATTGAAGAACAAGAGTTTGCTGAAGATGGCGCTATCTATCTCTGATTTTTCAAAGTTTTTTTGTTTTGTAGCGGAACTACTTTGAAATGGCGCTGACTAACTAGATAGTTGAGGAAGTGCTAGCTAGTCACCTTTATAACTCCCCGGTATTCGTACTGGGGATTTTTTTATCTGCATGAAAGTAAAAGGTTTTTTCTTAATCCGCAAGTTGTGAAACTAAATTACATAAATTACTTTCACTTTCTGCTGCTTTGCTGTACAGTTGTCTGCGTAGGGTACAGAGGTAAGATGTTCTATCTTTCAGACCTTTTATTTCACGTAATTGAATGTGGCTGAATAGCTGCCCCGATGAGGTTCTCGTCGGGGTGTTTTTTTATGCGCATCATTTAGAGTAAATGCTTTAAATTGGCGATGCATTTGATAGAATGAGGCTGCTTCTTGAGGAATACCTGTCGTCTGGTACTCAAGATTCAGCTTCTTCCCAATTTTTTGAACTTATTATTTCAGGCTGGATGGCATCACTGTCGTCCGGCCTCATTTTTATCCCTTTCGGTTAGAACTTGTAATTAAATTTCATTTTTGTCTCTTTTTGTAATTCTTGTTCGTTTTGAAAGAACGAATTTGAAAACGCTATCAACGCCTACTTAAGTTAATTATTTTTGTGAATTAACTGCCTATCTATATGAACTGTAAGCGGTAATGGATATAGCAGGGGAGGCGAATGCGGGGTGTTTGTCGTGAGGCAGGTGAAAGCGGCAATCTGAAACCCTTTCAATCAGCGGAGGAGTGCTCCGCCAATTGCAAGGAGAGCGAGGAGTAGATTACTCCTCGGCAGGTTGCTGTTCGTCAGCGTCCAGCAGGTCGGTATCGTCACCACTGACGTACCATTCGGTCAGGGTTTGCGCCAGCTTCTCCACACCGATATTGGTGAGGGAGGAGAACGCTTCGACCTGGATCTGGGAACCGAGGTTGGCAACGGCCTGGCGCACCTTGATCACCTGGTTGTTGCGCGGGCCGGGGCTCAGTTTGTCAGCCTTGGTCAGCAGCAGCATGACGGGCAACTGACGATGCGAGCTCCACTCCAGCATGTTCATGTCGGTATCTTTGAGCGGGTGGCGGATGTCCATCAGGATCACCAGACCTTTCAATGACTCACGGCGCTGCAGATACTCTGCCAGTGACTTTTGCCACTTGAGCTTCATTTCCAGCGGAACTTGCGCATAACCATAACCCGGCAAGTCGACCAGACGCTTGCCCGGTTCCAGCTCAAACAGGTTGATCAGCTGGGTACGACCGGGTGTCTTACTGGTGCGCGCCAGGTTCTTGTGTTTGGTTAAGGTATTCAATGCAGATGACTTACCGGCGTTGGAACGGCCGGCAAACGCGATCTCGACACCCCCATCATTTGGCAGGTGACGGATGTCGGGTGCGCTGGTCACAAAATGCACCTTATTGAAATTCAGAGTTTGTGTATCCAACGTAAATTCCCCATGGAGATAGAGGGTTATAGAGTTACTTTTTTGTAAAATGGTGTAAAATAGCGTCGCTTAAACGCGTTTATTTTAACATGCCTTCAGCGGCATGGGATCTGGAAGCCTAATAACGAAAAGTTGGAACGCCATGAAGAACCTAGTCATTACTCTTGCTCTGATGGTTGGCGTAACGGGGATGGCACAAGCCAAGGGCGATGCCGCTGCGGGACAGACCAAGGCTGCCGTTTGTGCGGCTTGTCATGGACCGGACGGAAACAGCCTGGTTGATATGTACCCCAAAATTGCTGGTCAGCACGCATCATATATCAAAAAACAGTTAGTTGAACTGAAGGCTGCCGCTTCTGGTCAAATTGGCCGGGTTGCGCCAGTGATGGGGCCGATGGCGTTACCTTTGTCGGAACAGGACATGGATGACCTGGCGGCTTATTTCTCCAGCCTGAAGGTTACCCCTATCGCTGTCCCTGACGACGTGGTCGAAGCGGGCAAGGCACTCTATATGGGTGGTGACATGAGTCGCGGTCTGGCAGCTTGTACGGCTTGCCATGGTCCCCGTGGCTCTGGTGTCGAACAGGCGAAGTATCCCAACCTGTCCGGCCAGCATCCTGCCTATATCAAGGCTCAGCTCACCGCATTCCGTGCCGGGACGCGTGACAACGATCCGAATGGCATGATGCGGGACGTTGCCAAGAAACTGACTGATCAGGATATCGAAGCCCTCTCCAAATATGTGGCGGGTCTGCACTGATATAGTCGATACGGTCGATTTTAGTTGAAACGGGGAGCCTGGGCTCCCCGTTATTTTTATGGCTTTCAGATAATTCTCGGTTTAATCCCCCCGTTCTGTAAGAGATCTCCCATTCTCAAGGCAGGCCAAGGCTCATAAAATTGCATAAAATATTAAATAATCATTATTTATCAATGAATTATATAAGTATTGATATTTTTCGACATGTTGAGAATGTTTTGAGTGGATTGAGCCGCTTTATAGAGTTGGTACAGTAGGCTTAATGGATTCACCCACGGATTGGGTGGCGGTTTCACGAAAGGGGGTTGTGAGCAGAGGATGGCTGGCGTGGCGGGATGCCATGGGCTCGGATGAGCTGGCAAAGGATTGAAGGATCAGGATGGTGACCATCTCCGGAGCGGGATGGGGTTGCGGGATGCAGACTCCCCGGCACGATGGCAGGATGCGGTCGAGACGGGTCAAACAAGCACACGCACATTCAGGAACGACCAATATAAGGTCAGGATGACTACACAACGATATGATGCGGCGACAAGTTGTCATGGAGAGGACGAAACAGACTGTTTTGCCATTCAGGATGGCGCACGCATGAACATATCAAGGCAGCTTCGGCTGCCTTTTTTCTTTTGGGTCATTAACCCGATTAGCCATTCTGTGTCAAAATACCAGCAACATGCCCAGAGGATACCGATCCTGCGGTGTTCAGTGGCCTGATTGGGCCTGATTGGTGCGGGATCCTGCTCTTGTTCCAGCCTTACTGTTCCTCGCATCGTATCCCACCGGGTGAGATCATCCCGGGTACGGGTCAAACCAGTTATTTTCGGAGTTAGCCATTCATGTCTGCCAAACAACCCACTCGCAAGCCTACTGGCAAGCGCAAAGAATCTGATGTCAGTGCTCAGGAAGGCCGTGAGCGTAAACGGGCTGCCAAGCGAAAGGGCCTGAAGGCTGGTTCTCGTCAGCAAGTTGAACAGCCGAAGAACAAGTCTGGCAACAGCCAGTCTAAAGATCCGCGTATCGGTTCCCGCAAGCCGGTAGTTCTGGTGGTGGATGACAAACAGAAGAAGCCGGCAGCACCCAAGGCGGTGAAAGAGAAGAAGCTGGTGATGACCCCCGAGCAGGAGCTGGCTTCTATCGAAAACGATGACCGCTTGAATGATCTGCTGGATCGTCTGGATGCCGGTGAAACCCTGGAAGCGGCCGAGCAGGCCTGGGTTGATCAGCGCGTCGACCGTTATCAGGAGCTGATGGATGAGCTGGGCATCATCGACAATGACGATGATGAAGATGACGATCTGCCGTTTGATGATGGCGATGATGCCGAGTTCGACGAGCAGAAACCGGCCTCCGAAGAGGAGTTGTGGGATCGTTTCAACCAGGTCGATTTCAAGCCGGAACCCAAGCCTGAGCCGAAGAAAAAGTGATGAGTGGATGGATGCTGGCCGCCCTGTTGGGCGGCCTGATTTTGTCAGGGTTGGCCATCTATGCAGGCATGCTGCTGGCCAGACTGAGACGACAGCAAGCGATGCAGTGGCAGACGATTACCGCTCGCAATGAACGAATTCTGGAGAGCGTGCGGGTCATTGCTCATGCGGTGCAGGAGGGGCAGTGCGATTACTCCGAAGGCGCCATTCGGCTGACCAATCTGCTGGATGCGTTGCAGGTCAAGGGGGGGCGGGCGTTTGTTGCCGAGTTCCCGGGTCTGTACGGGTTGTATGAGAAGGTGAAAGATATGCCGACTCATGAGGCCAGACGTGCCCTCAAGCGCAATGAAGTGATGAAGATGGATCTCGAACGCAGCGGCTACGAGGCCGAGCTGGAGGCCCAGATCCTCAAGGATGTGGCCCAGCTGAAGGATTTTCAGTTAGGTCGGTGAGCCAACAATAACAACAAGAGAGGAAGCGAGCGTGCAAGCAGAACAGATTGTGTGGGATCAGGCCCTGATCGAAAAATATAACTACAGTGGCCCGCGATACACCTCTTATCCCACTGCGCTGGAGTTCAACGAGAGCTTCGGCTATCCGGATTTTGTCCGCGCTGCCGGCCAGTATCCCGAGCGCAATCTGTCGCTCTACGTGCATATCCCTTTCTGTCACAAACTCTGCTACTACTGCGGCTGCAACAAGGTCATTACCCGTCATCAGCACAAGGCTGACGAGTATCTCGACCACCTGGAGCAGGAGATCAAGGCGCAAGCCCCGCTCTTCAAGCACCGTATGGTCACCCAGCTGCACTGGGGGGGCGGAACACCCACCTATCTGGATGAAGCGCAAACGCGCCGTCTGATGGCCATGCTGCGTGAGCACTTCCATTTCGCCGAAGAGGGGGAATTCAGCATCGAGGTCGATCCGCGCGAGATTGCCATTACCATGCTGGATGTGCTGCGAGACGTCGGCTTCAACCGCATCAGCCTTGGGGTGCAGGACTTCAACAAGGATGTACAGGTCGCGGTCAACCGCGAGCAGGACAACGACTTTATTAAAGCCATGTTGGAACGAGCCCGTGAACTTGGCTTCCGCTCGACCAACCTCGACCTTATCTATGGCCTGCCGCATCAGGATCGTGCCAGCTTCCACCATACGTTGGAAGAGGTGCTCAAGACGGATCCGGCGCGCCTCTCCATCTTCAACTATGCCCATCTGCCGAGCCGCTTTGCCGCCCAGCGCAAGTTGAAAGAGGTGGATATGCCTGCGCCGCAGGAGAAACTGGCCATGCTGCAGGACACCATCGCCTTCCTCACCGGTCAGGGTTACCAGTTCATCGGCATGGACCATTTTGCCAAACCCGATGACGAACTGGCGGTCGCGCAGCGCGAGGGCAAGCTGCACCGCAACTTCCAGGGCTATACCACTCAAGGTGATTGCGATCTGCTGGGGCTGGGGGTTTCCTCCATCAGCATGATCGGTGATGCCTATTCCCAGAACCAGAAAGAGCTCAAGGCCTATTACGCACAGGTTGCAGAGCTGGGTCATGCCCAGTGGAAAGGCTGTTCGCTCAATCAGGATGATCTGATCCGCCGTGAGGTGATCAAGCGGCTCATCTGTGATTTCCGTCTGAACTTTGCTGCTGTCGAACAGGCGCACGGGCTCAATTTCAGAGAGTATTTTGCCGACGATCTCAAGCTGCTGCAGACCTTCATCAACGATGGATTGGTGCGTATGACGGAGGATGGCCTGGAGGTCTCCTCCACCGGGCAGCTGCTGATCCGCAATATCTGCATGTGTTTCGACGTGTACCTGCGCAACAAGGCACGCCAGCAGCAGTTCTCTCGCGTGATATAAGCTTGTTTGCCGATTAGAAAACAGAAAAGGGCGCCATCGTGGCACCCTTTTCATATGTATTTTTGCTTAGGCAGCGGGTCGCGAAGGTTCTGGTAAGAAGTCTCTGCGCTGAGGCAAGCAATTGGGAATCAAGCAATGGTTGCGGTGAAACGCAGATAAAAAGATGGGGGCGACTTGCGTCGCCCCCGGTAGTCGTATCGCTCAGATCCTTGAACGAAGTTGCTCCCTGCAATCCCTGACTGTTTACCTCTTCCTTTAGGTTTCCCCTTCCCAATCCTTTGGGGTGTCCTTTAGCCATCTTGGCCTGACGAGTCATCCTGTCCCGTCGCACTTTCTCCGTCCCGGGAGGTGTCCTTTACCACATCCTGTGGTGAGTCCATTTGCCCAACCCTGGCAGCCAGTCTTCCTGACCGACTTCATTGCGTCCGTGCATGAGTAACTATAAGGATTTTCTAACCGGCTACAACGCCAGATTGGAAAACGTTTTTGTTATTAGCTATTTCGAAAGTGGTGAGTTTCGATTTATTCATTTATAAACAGCAAGTTAAGTTACTCATATTCATGTTTTAAGATCTTATCTTCCGATTATCTCGGGGATCTTTTCGGCTGTTAGCTTACATATGGAATGGCAGATCTCTTACAGCGCGTTTTGGTTGCTTCAGAAACAGATGTTGCAGTCTGATGATGGTCATTAGGGGTGAGTTGGCGAGGCACACAAAGAGCGGCTGAATGGAGAAATTATGAGCGCTGATTGAGTCGCTCATAGATGGTCTGGCGCTCCTCAGGAGTCAGCGAGGAGAAGTAGTGGGTAAAGAGGCGCAGCAACAGGGACTTGTTCATGCCATCTTGCTGGGTCAGATTACCCAGCTCGTCGATGGCCACTGTGCTCATGGAGAAGGTAGCCTTTTTGTAGCTGGGCTTCAGGTGCTCGCCACTCTCGATAAAGGCCAGCGCCGACAACGCCTCGTCACGATGCAGGCCCAGTTCAAGGCTGACCACCTTGGGTTTGCCCTTGGCGTAGAACTCCGCATCTTCGATAAATTCGTCGACGGTGAACTTCTTCTGGTGATGCAACTGGTGCTTTTTCTTCAGATCGGCCAGACCCATCTCACACCCCCACTTGCAGGAACTCTTTGGCGATGGCCCGGATCTCTTCGGCGGATTTGCCATCCGGCTCGATCTCCATCACCGACAGTCCCTTCTCTTCGCTGTCGTCATAGACGTTGCGGCCATAGGTGATGGCGTTCAGGACGTCGACACCGAACGAGGAGCAAACCTCTTTCGCTTCCAGAATGCGTTTTACCTGATTGGGCAGGGCGGGGCACTGGGTCAGCACTACTGCTGCATTGAGGGTCGGGTTGACCATCTTGCAGGTGGTGATGAGATCTTCCATGTGGGGCAGGGTCTTGAGGTCGCGGCGTTTCGGGCGCAAGGGGATAAGGGCGTGGGTGGCGACAGCCATGGTGGAGCGCAGCGCCCGGTTGTCTTGCCCGCCGCAATCGACGATGACGTAGTCGTAGCGGTTTTTCAGGCTGAGCAGGTCGTTGCGAATATTGCCATAGAGCTGCACGCAGTTGATTTGTGGTAGCTCCGGGTTGTCGTTGCGTTCCTGAATCCAGTCAGAGGTGGTGCGCTGCGGGTCGCAGTCGACCAGTAACACCTCCCCCTGAAATTGGGATCTGAGGTAGACCGCCAGATTTTGTGCCAGGCAGCTCTTGCCACTCCCCCCCTTCTCTCCACCGACCAACAAGATCATGACGTTCCCCTATCCATGAGAAAACCGCTGATTTCAGTATAGGAGGGGCCTGTCTCATCACAAGGCGAGAGGAGTGATGCTCCTCTCGTTGTTTCGACTAGTAATGAACGCTGCCTCCCTGCCAGCGGCAGACATAGTCAGGCACCAGCATCTGGGGGGCCTTGTCGACATGGCATACCACCATGGGCATGGCAGGGGCTCCTTCAGCCTGGCTGAGGGTGGGGAGCGCAGAGAGCAGCAAAGTCGCGAGCAAGAGCATGGGTTTCATTTTCATAACAACTCCTTGGTAGTGCCATTCCTGTGTGATCTGGATCACTTTCTGAGTTAAGTCGAGGTTGGCGCCAGCGCAAGGTGAGACGAATAAATTCAATTAATGAAAAAAGTATCAAAAGGCGTTGTGGTGACCGACGAGGATGGCTGCCCACCTTGATGCGGACTTTGTGCATATTAAGTTGAACTGCACAAAGAGGTGATGACTTATAAGGCCGAGCCTGATGGGGTTGGCATCAATGCCATGATCTGGAACAAGAAAAGATTTATGCAGTGAATGTGGTAGATGTGAGTATTTATTTCTCCCGCGTTCCTCCCGTCACGGCGATGTATTCAATACCTAGGGAGTAATATTCAAATTCTATTTTTAAAGTTATTTACAGTAATGATTTTTAACGGTTTTTGTTATTTGCATTTAATCACTCCAGTGAAGTGGCATGAATAAAAAATGAATCAATCTGAAATATAGCAGGGTGGTTTTGCATGGTTATTCGGTGTGCTTTGTGTGGAAAATGCGCAATTTGCTACCGGGGTCATAGATTGGATGGTGAATATATTCAGTTCTGAGTGAATGTGATCAATGTCTAAGTTTGTCGTGATTCGCAGGGCTAACCTCGGTCTCGAAAGGCAAGGGCAGGATAGAACACAAGCCGATTACCCTACATAAAGAATATCCCGCCTTAGCCACGAGCATGAATAGAAGGAATCTATTCAATCACTCGCAGGGACCACTGCTAGACGGAATATAATCATGAGCAAATTTTATGTAGGTTCTGAAGTTGGCCAATTGCGCCGTGTCATGTTGCACCGCCCCAACCTCAGTCTGAAGCGTCTGACTCCTTCCAACTGCCAGGATCTGCTGTTCGATGACGTCCTGTCAGTTGAACGCGCCGGTCAGGAGCACGACAAATTCGCTCAGGTACTGCGCGATCAGAATGTCGAAGTTTTCCTGCTGACCAATCTGCTGGCGGAAACCCTGGATGTGCCGGAAGCCAAAACCTGGCTGCTGCAACATCAGGTCTCCGACTATCGCCTCGGCTCTTCTTTTGCCAACGACGTGCGCTGCTTCCTGGCTGACATGCCGCACCGCGAACTGGCCCGCATTCTCTCCGGCGGCCTGACTTACTCCGAGATGCCCTACAGCGGCGTCAACATGGTAGTGGGCATGCACGCTCCGACCGATTTCATCATCGAGCCGCTGCCCAACCACCTCTTCACTCGTGACACCTCCTGCTGGGTTTACGGTGGCGTCTCCATCAACCCGATGGCCAAGCCGGCTCGTCGCCGCGAGACCAACCATGTGAAGGCTATCTACCGCTGGCACCCGATGTTTGCCGGTCAGGACTTCATCAAGTACTTCGGTGACGAGGAGCGCGACTACGACAACTCCACCATCGAGGGTGGCGACGTACTGGTTATCGGCCGCGGCGCCGTGCTGATCGGCATGTCCGAGCGCACCACCCCGCAAGGTGTCGAGCACCTGGCTCGCAGCCTGTTCAAACATGGTCAGGCCAAACAGGTCATCGCCATGGAGCTGCCGAAACACCGCAGTTGCATGCACCTGGATACCGTCATGACCCACATGGATATCGACACCTTCTCCGTCTATCCGGAAGTGATCCGCAAGGATGTGCAGTGCTGGAGCCTGACTCCGGGCGGCGCCACCGGCATGAACATCAAGGAAGAGGGTTACTTCGTCACCGCTATCGAGAAAGCGCTGGGCGTGGATCAGCTGAAGATTATCACCACTGGTGGTGACAGCTTCGAAGCCGAACGCGAGCAGTGGAACGACGCCAACAACGTACTGACCGTACGTCCCGGCGTGGTGGTGGGTTACGAGCGCAATACCTACACCAATGAGAAATACGACAAGGCCGGTATCACAGTTCTCTCCATCCCGGGTGATGAACTGGGCCGTGGCCGCGGCGGTGCCCGCTGCATGAGCTGCCCGATGGAACGCGACAGCATCTGATGAGACGGCGTGGCGCTGGCAGAAGCTGGCGCCACACAGAACCAAACTCGAGATTAACCACTATGAAAAAACCAACTGTCGTCGTCGCTCTGGGTGGCAATGCACTGCTCCGTCGTGGTGAGCCACTGGAAGCGGATATCCAGCGCAAGAACATTGCAACTGCCGCCAAGACCATCGCCCTGATCGCTCAGGAGTACAACGTGGTGCTGGTGCATGGCAACGGCCCGCAAGTCGGCCTGCTGGCCCTGCAGAACAGCGCCTACACCAAGGTATCCCCCTATCCGCTGGATGTGCTGGGTGCCGAGTCCCAGGGCATGATCGGCTACATGCTGATCCAGGAACTGAAAAACCTGATGCCGAGCCGCAACGTCACCGCGCTGCTGACTCAGGTGCAGGTCGATCCCAAGGATCCGGCATTCGCCAACCCGACCAAATTTATCGGCCCTGTTTACGAAGAGGCTGAAGCCCGCACTCTGGCAGAAGAGAAGCACTGGGTGGTCAAGGCTGACGGCAAGTTCTTCCGCCGCGTAGTGCCGTCCCCGCTGCCCCAGCGCATCGTCGAAGGCGACGCCATCGAAACCCTGATTGCCCAGGGCCACCTCATCATCTGTACCGGTGGTGGCGGCATCCCTGTGACTTGGGATGGCCAGAGCCTGACCGGTATCGAAGCCGTCATCGACAAGGACATGTCTGCCGCCTATCTGGCCAAGCAGATCAAGGCCGACGCCCTGCTGATCCTGACCGACGCCGATGCCGTCTATCTGGATTGGGGCAAACCGACCCAGCGTCCGCTGCGAGTCACCAGCCCGGACGAGCTGGCCGGGGTCAAGTTCGACGCAGGTTCCATGGGGCCGAAAGTCGAAGCCTCCTGTGAATTTGTCAAAGCGACCGGCGGCATGGTTGGCATCGGCTCGCTGGAAGATGGTCTTGCCATCCTCAAGGGGGAAGCCGGCACCAATATCGTCGCCACCCGCACCGTACATGCGTAATTACCGATATCTGTACTGAGAATGCGTAGTCAACACTACTGCCCGAACTGGTCTGAAACATATATAGAGAGAACTCATCATGGCTTTTAATCTGCGTAACCGTAACTTCCTGAAACTGCTGGACTTCACCCCGCGCGAAATCCAATACATGATCGACCTGGCCATCGACCTTAAGAAAGCCAAATACGGTGGCTACGAGCGCAAGCATCTGGTCGGCAAGAACATCGCCCTGATTTTCGAGAAGACCTCCACCCGTACCCGTTGTGCGTTTGAAGTGGCGGCCTTCGACCAGGGTGCGCAAGTCTCCTACCTTGGCCCAAGCGGTTCCCAAATCGGTCACAAGGAGTCCATGAAGGACACCGCTCGTGTACTGGGTCGCATGTATGACGGTATCGAATACCGCGGCTACGGTCAGGAGATCGTGGAAGAGCTGGGCGCCTTCGCCGGTGTTCCGGTCTGGAACGGCCTGACCAACGAATTCCACCCGACCCAGATCTTGGCCGACTTCATGACCATGCTGGAGCACGGCAAGGGCAAGCGTCTGGATCAAATCAAGTTCGCCTACCTGGGTGATGCCCGCAACAACATGGGTAACTCCCTGATGGTCGGCGCCGCCAAAATGGGCATGGACATCCGTCTGGTCGCGCCGAAAGCCTTCTGGCCGGAAGAGGAGCTGGTTGCCAAGTGCCGCCTGATCGCCGAAGAGACCGGCGCACGCATCACCCTGACCGAAGATGTGAAAGAGGGTGTGCTGGGTGCTGACTTCCTCTACACCGACGTCTGGGTATCCATGGGTGAAGCGAAAGAAGCCTGGGATCAGCGCGTCAAACTGATGACTCCATATCAGGTCAACATGGATGTCATCAATGCCACCAAGAATCCTGATGTGAAGTTCATGCACTGCCTGCCGGCGTTCCACAACGACGAGACCACCATGGGCAAGGAAGTGGCTGACAAATATGGCATGAAAGGCCTGGAAGTGACCGAGGACGTGTTCGAATCCGAGCACAGCATCGTGTTCGACGAGGCCGAAAACCGGATGCACACCATCAAGGCAGTGATGGTTGCTACGCTGGGCGACTAAGGTCGCAGTAGTGGTGCCGGGGGGCGACCCCCGGCTTTTCGACCATGTGACAGCGGCATAATACCTCTAACCCTACAACCCGCAGCCTGCATGGATACCACACCCACAGAAGGAAGCTGGACCATGACCAAATTCAAGTTCCCGTCAGCCTACACGATACTGTTTGTGCTGATCGCCCTGGTGGCCGCCCTGAGCTGGATAGTGCCGGCCGGCAAATATGAGATGACCATGAACGAAGCCCTCGGCAAAGAAGTGCCGGTGGCGGGTACCTACAAACTGGTGGAGGGGAATCCCCAGGGGATCGTCGATGTGCTGCTGGCACCTATCGATGGCCTCTACAACCACGACACCTATGAGGCAGGCGCCATCGACGTCTCCCTCTTTATCCTGATCATCGGTGGTTTTCTTGGCATTGTGACCAAGACCGGTGCCATCGATGCCGGTATTGAACGTGTGACCGACCGCCTGCGCGGCCGGGAAGAGTGGATGATCCCGATCCTGATGGCGCTGTTCGCCGCAGGCGGCACCATCTACGGGATGGCCGAAGAGTCACTGCCTTTCTACACCCTGCTGGTGCCGGTGATGATGGCCGCCCGCTTCGACCCTGTGGTGGCTGCAGCAACCGTATTGCTAGGTGCCGGTATCGGTACTCTCGGTTCCACCATCAACCCGTTTGCCACCGTTATTGCGGCCAACGCGGCCGGTATCTCCTTCACCGACGGTATCTGGCTGCGCGTTGCCATGCTGGTCGCCGGTTGGTTGCTCTGCGTTGCTTACGTCATGCGTTACGCCAAGATGGTGCGCAGCGATCCGAGCAAATCCCTGGTGGCTGACAAGTGGGAAGAGAACCGTGCCCACTTCCTTGGCAACAAGAGCGACCAGATGCTGGAGTTCACCCTGACCCGTAAAATCGTACTGGGTATCTTCGTCGCCGCCTTTGCCGTGATGATCTACGGTGTGGCCGTGCTGGGCTGGTGGATGGCACAGATCTCCGGTGTGTTCCTGGCTGCCGCCATCATCGTTGGTCTCATCTCCCGCATGAGCGAGGAGGAGCTGACCTCCAACTTTATCGATGGTGCCCGCGACCTGCTGGGTGTGGCGCTGATCATCGGTATCGCCCGCGGTATCGTGGTAGTGATGGATAACGGCATGATCACTCACACCATTTTGCACAGTGCAGAAGGGATCGTGACCGGCCTCTCTACCATCGTCTTTATCAACGTGATGTTCGTGCTGGAAGTGGTGCTCTCCTTCCTGGTGCCGTCCTCCTCCGGTCTGGCCGTACTGACCATGCCGATCATGGCGCCTCTGGCCGACTTCGCCAACGTGGGCCGCGATCTGGTGGTGACTGCTTACCAGTCTGCCTCCGGTCTGGTGAACCTGGTGACCCCGACCTCCGCCGTGGTCATGGGCGGTCTGGCCATCGCCAAGGTGCCTTATGTGCGCTGGTTGAAGTGGGTGGCTCCGCTGCTCGGTATCCTGACCGTGCTGATCGTGGTCTGCCTGAGCCTGGGGGCCGTGCTCTCCTGAGGGATAACAAGCAAGATGAAACGGGAGCCTGCGGGCTCCCGTTTTTTATGGGCGCAAGAAGTGATGGACACAAAATAGCAAGCAACAAAAAGGCGACCCGCGGGTCGCCTCGATGTATTTGGGGAGAGAGCTTAGCGGGCCTGCGCCAGTGTGCGCACCACGGCAGCATGGGCCTGACGGGTACGGCTGATATGGCGCGGCGCGACCAGTACTACATCGTTGCCCGCGACGGCGCCCATGATCTCGGGATTGGCGTTGCGATCCAGCAGGCGGGCCACCACGGTGGCGGCCCCCGGAGTGGTGTGGATCAGCACCATCTGCTGGTTGTGTACCACTTCACGCACCATGTCGTGGATCGAGCGGGTGCTGCCGGCGGGTTCCAGCTGCTCGTCGACCAGGGTGTAGACCTTCTTGCCGTTGGCATTCTGCGCCTTGGCAACGCCGAGACGGCGCAGCAGGCGGGAGATGGTGGACTGGCTGATGTCGGCAAAGCCGCGCTCCGACAGCTCGCGACGGATCTCTTCCTGGGTGCTGTAGCAGTGCTGACCGATGATCTGGCGACAGGCATCCAGCTGGGCCAGATCGGGCTCTTGGGCAACGGGACGACTGAGGGTTTTGACCACGGCGAATTCCTTTGATGATGACCGGAGGTAAACGCGCGATATCTGCCATAGCAGTCAGTTATCAGGCAAAAACACTGATAATCTATCTATATGCAGGGAATGAGCGGGCATTACCATCTTGCGATGGCAAATTATAGCTGACTGGAAATTTGGTGATGTGACAGGGTTCAAAAATGGGCCCCGCGAGGCCCAATCAGATATCAGTAACGCTCGCTGACGATGTCCTGAGTGAAGGACTTCTCGCAATATTTGCACTTCATCCGTACCACGCCTTTCACTTCGCGCACCCGGAAGTAGCTGTCAACCGGCTCGTTGTGGGAGATGCAGTTGGAGTTGGGGCAGTGGAACACCCCGGCGATGAACTCCGGCAGCTCCAGCTGGTGCTTCTTCACCACATTGAAGTCTTCGATGATGTTGACGGTCGCTTTCGGGGCGAACAGCGCCAGCTGGTTGGCCTGCTGTTCGGTCAGACGGGTGTTCTCAATCTTGATGAGATCCTTCTTGCCCAGCGCACCGGATTTCAGGTTGAAGCCAACGGTGATCCGCTCCTGGGTTTCGACCAGCTGGAACAGCTTGAGGATCTTGATACCCTGGCCAGCGGGGATGTGATCGATGACGGAGCCGTGACGGATGGCTTCGACTTGCAGTTGGTTCTTGTCAGACATGATATTCCCCTAAGCTCAGACAGTTTCGTTCAGTACCAGTGCCAGCAGCGCCTGGCGTGCATAGACTCCGTTCTCCGCCTGCTGGAAGTAGCAAGCGTGGGGAGTCTTGTCGACCGCTACATCGATCTCGTCGACGCGGGGCAGGGGATGCAGGATCTTCATGGTGGGCTTGGCCCCTTCCAGAGTCGCCAGCTCCAGAATGAACTTGGCAGCCATGTGCTTGTATTCAGTCTCGTCGAAGCGCTCTTTCTGGACGCGGGTCATGTAGAGGATGTCCAGCTCCGGCATCACCTCTTCCATGGTCTGGTGGACGCTGAACTGGATGCCCTTCTCTTCCAGCTCTTCGCAGATGTAGTCCGGCATCGCCAGCGCTTCCGGGGAGATGAAGAAGAAGCGGCAGTTGAACAGGCTGAGGGCCTGGGCCAGTGAGTGCACGGTGCGGCCATATTTCAGGTCACCGACGAAGGCGACGTTGAGGTTGTCCAGACGGCCCTGGGTCTCATGGATGGTGAACAGGTCGAGCAGGGTCTGGCTCGGATGCTGGTTGGAGCCGTCGCCGCCGTTGATGACCGGCACGCGGGAGAACTCGGAGGCCAGACGGGCCGCCCCCTCTTTCGGATGGCGCATCACCACCGCATCCGAGTAGGAACCGATGATCTTGATGGAGTCAGCCAGCGTCTCGCCCTTCTTGGCGCTGGTGTTGCCACCGTCGGCGAAGCCGATGATGTTGCCGCCAAGGCGCTGTACCGCGGTCTCGAACGAGAGGCGGGTGCGGGTGGAGGCTTCGAAGAAGCAGCTGGCAACCAGCTTGTCTTTCAACAGGCTGGTGTCAGGTTCAGCCTTCAACCGTTGTGCGGTTGAGACTACCAGTTCCATTTCTGACCGGGTCAGGTCCGAAATGGAGATGACATGTTTCTTGTAGAGTGGATTGGTCATCGTCTGCATTCCCTTTGACATCATTGGAGGTTTTTCGGGCACAAAAAAAAGCCCCTGAAACAGGGGCTTTTTTTAAAAATAACTGGGGATCGTTGGGGTGGGAACCGGAAACAACGGGGCCGCTCTGGTGCGCACCACCCGTCTGCAAGGTTGTTTTCTGAATCAAAAACTGCATCGTTTCGTCCCGACCTTTTTCAAAACCGGACAGATTATAGGGCCGCTTTTTTAATTGTCAAAATTTTATTTCCGATGCCAATTTCAGTATGAAAAACGTTTAAGTGGCGGGAATGTGACGACAAATCCACACTCTGTGCGTTTCTTGCAGCGATTCCCCATCGTGGGCCATGGCGCGCAAATAACCGAGTCTGTGGTGCCCTTCCAGCAGGCAGTAGGGGCGGGGCAGGGGATGACCGTTCGGGTAGCTGGAACCCTCTTCCGGCACCAGCACGATGACAGGTTCGGGCCAGGTGCCTTCGCTCAGCATCTTCTCGCCGAGCCAGGAGCGGCGGACATACCGGTTGCTGCGCAGCATCTCGCCCCAGCGCTCGATCACCTCCATATGGCGGGAGTCTATCTGCTCGATAATTTGCGCGGTGGACCAGCTTTCACAGGTGAACTGATGGTTGGCGAGATCGATAAAGCTCCAGTTGGACTCAAAACCGCGCCAATGGCGGTAAATCCACTGGGAGAGCACACTTTCAGGAATAAAGGGCACCAGCGGCGCGACCCGTTCAAGATAGGCGGGCAGGGACTCTGTCTTGCGTTCATCCCTGAAGTTGAGGGGCGCCAGTTGTTGGAGCAGTCGGTAATTGAGCATAAGTGGCCTCCCGGTACCTGATTTCACCCTACCCCCATTTATGTCCCATTCCTACCCCGGCAGGGCTGCAAATACAGCAAGTTATCCCGCTTCGCTGCACAAACAACCGCGACTTGTTCGGGATTTGTGCAATCGCATTAAAAGTGTGAAAAAAGCCTTTACCTTTGAAACCCGCTTTGTATACTACGCCTCGTTTGTTGCAGGGGCGTAGTTCCAATTGGTAGAACAGCGGTCTCCAAAACCGATGGTTGCGGGTTCGAGTCCTGCCGCCCCTGCCATTTTCAGAAAGGCCAGCTCATTGAGCTGGCCTTTCGCATTTCCGGCGTTCGCCAATTTATCCCTCTCTCTTTTCTTCTTGCCGTTAGCAGTCCGGTGACTGTGGCCACATTGATCTCTATGTCTGCCGCAAGAGCGTTCAATGTGCAGCAACCCGCTGTTTCAGAACGGTGACCAGCCGCTGGTGGCGGGCGGGGAGCGGCCACTCGGCGCGGTAGATCAGCCAGAGGGTGTCGATCACTTCAATGCTGCTCTGGATCACCCGGATCTTCTCCTGCTGGGCAAAGGCGGTGACGGCGAAGCGGGGCAGCACCGTAAAGCCGAGGCCACGGGCGACCGGCTCCAGGATCAGGCCGATCTGGTTGGTAAAGCCGCGCAGGGGGATCTCGTCAACGCGCTGGCCGGGGTAGCGTCGTCCCAACAGGCGTTGTGCCATGCTGCGGCCATCCGGGTGGTCGATAAAGCCGAGCTGACAGAGGTGCTGCCAGCTCGGCTCCTCGCCATCGTTGGGCACCACCAGACAGAGGGGTTCGCGGGCGAAGGGCTCGGCGGCAATGCTGGGGTGTTCCGGCGGTTGATCCACCAGTCCCAGATCGCTGCGCCCTGCCAGCACGGCCTGCACTATGTCGGGGGTGGGGGCGAAGCGGTGCTGGATGGTGAGTCCGGGGTGCTCCTGTTGCTGGTCGAGCAGCAGGGGATAGAGCAGCAGACCAATGCTGCCTGGGGTGGACAGGGTGATGGCGCCGTGGTGAGGGTCGTCGTCAGATAGACGGGCTCGCAGCTGTTCGGCGGCCTGCGCCTGCTGGCGGGCGAAGTCGAGCAGCACCAGCCCGCGCGGGGTGAGCTCCAACTGACGAGGCTTGCGCAGCAGCAGGGGGCCGAATTCGGCCTCGAGGCGCGAGATATGCTGACTGACGGCGGCCTGGGTGAGATCCAGCCGTTCGGCGGCGCGGGTAAAACTGCCGGTTTCATGCACCACCACCAGGGTGTGGAGCCAGAGTGGATTAACCATAAATTTAATTTATGCCTTCCATTAGTTTGACCTTATTTTTCATTATGGCGCCTCTTCCTATCATGTCACCTGTTTCCCACACACAATTTCAAGGTGACTTATGACTTACCCGCGCAACTTCTCCCACATCGGCATCACGGTGACTGACCTCGACAAGGCAGTCGAGTTCTATACCAAGGTGATGGGCTGGTATCTCATCATGCCGGCGACCACCATCACCGAGGATGACTCCGCCATCGGCGTGATGTGCAACGACGTGTTTGGCCCGGGCTGGGGCTCCTTCCGCATCGCTCATCTCTCCACCGGCGACAAGATCGGTATCGAGCTGTTCGAGTTCCCCAACAGCGAGCGCCGTGAGAACAACTTCGAATTCTGGAAGACCGGGGTGTTCCACTTCAGCGTGCAGGATCCGGATGTCGAGGGGCTGGCGGCGCGTATCGTCGCGGCGGGCGGCAAGCAGCGGATGCCGGTGCGCGAGTACTACCCGGGCGAGAAACCCTACCGCATGGTTTACATGGAAGATCCCTTCGGCAATATCGTCGAGATCTACAGCCATAGCTATGAGCTGACCTACTCCGCCGGTGCATATCAGGGGTAAGTGACAGGCCGCCTTCGGGCGGCCTGCTGCTTTGTTGTTACAAGAGTCAGTAGCATGGAATAGCGATCTGGTTCACACGAATAGCGCGTTCTGTTGTTGATAGATGGGAAAATATACAGATTCACTAAAGTCTGTTCATATTGCGGCCGATAGCCTTTGATACATCAGGGTTTTCCCTGCCTGACACAACAACAAGGATTCGTCGTCATGACCCTCTCTCTGCGCGGCAAGCTGCTGGCCACCAGTCTTGGCGTGGTGCTGCTGATGGCATCACTGCTCGGCATCGTTGCCTTTCACACCCTCAAATCCCGCACCATGAGCGCCATTCAGAGCGAGGCGGTCAACTATGGTCACGCTTACTCGGTGGCGATCGGCGACTGGATGGCGGATCGCAAGAACACCGTCCATGCGCTGGTCAACCTGATCAGCGACAACCCCCAAGCCGAGCTGGTGCCGCACCTGAAGCAGGCCTATACCTCCGGCGGCTTCGGGCTCACCTATTTTGGCTCCGCGCAGGGGGTGATGACCCGGCAGGATCCCTCCCTCAACACCGGCAACTATGACCCGCGCGAGCGCCCCTGGTATCAGGATGCGGTGAAGGCGGGGCAGCTCATCGTCACCGCCCCCTATGTCAGCGTCACCATGCAGAAGCTGGTGGTCACCCTCTCCGAGCCGGTACGCCATCAGGGGGAGCTGGTCGGTGCCGTGGGGGCCAACCTGGCGCTCGACAAGCTGATCGACGAAGTGTTGGCGATGAAGGTGCAGGGTGAGGGCTACGCCATGCTGCTCGACAGCAGCGGCCTCATCGTCGGCCATCCGCAGAAGGATTTGGCGCTCAAGCCCATCGCCGAGCTGGCGCCGGGACTCTCGGCCGCCACCTTCCAGCAGTGGGGCCGTGAAAACAGCGAGCTGCACGCCGCCACCCTCGACGGGCGGGATGTGCTGCTGGCGGTACAACCGGTACCGGGCACCGACTGGCTGCTGGCCATGGTGATGTATCGCGATGTGCTGGAGGCGCCGCTCAGCAGCCTGCTGTGGGAGCTGGTGGGGTTGACCCTGGTGCTGATGCTGGTGTTCAGCGCCCTGCTCACCGCCACCTTCAAATACCTGTTCGCCGATCTCGGTCGGGTCGCGCACGCTCTGCACGACATCGCCCACGGCGAGGGGGATCTCACCGTTCACATCAACACCCACAGCAAGGATGAGGTGGGTCAGCTGGCCCAGAACTTCAACCAGTTCGTGGCGCGGCTGCACGGCATCGTCAGCCGGTTGCGGGATGTGACCGTCGAGCTGGCGGCACAGTCCCGTGCCCAGGCGGCCGGGGCGCAGGCCCGTAGTCAGCGGGTGCGCCAGCAGCAGGACGAGATCGTGATGGTGGCGACCGCGGTGACCGAGATGGCTTCCGCTACCCAGGAGATCGCCGGTAACGCCGAGTTTGCCGCCACCACCGCCACCGATGCGGTCGCACTGGCGGTCGCCGGCCAATCCCAGGTTGGCCAGAGTCAGCGCAGCATTACCGGTCTGGCGGACGAAGTGGCCGATGCCAGCCAGATCATCAACGAGCTCGACAGCCATGCCCAGAAGATCAGCGGCATTCTGGCGACCATCAGCAGCATCGCCGAGCAGACCAACCTGCTGGCGCTCAACGCCGCCATCGAGGCGGCCCGGGCCGGTGAGCAGGGCCGCGGTTTTGCGGTAGTCGCGGACGAGGTGCGGGTGCTGTCGCGCCGTACCCACGACTCCACCGACGAGATCCAGCAGATGATCGAGACCCTGCAGCAGACCACCCGTCGCGCCGTGGGTGGCATGGAGACCAGCCGTCAGCTGGCGGGTACCAGCGTCGAGGATGCGGAAGCGGCCAACCAGAGCCTTGCCCGGATCAACGAGGCGATCGGCTCCATCAGCGACATGGCGACCCAGATCGCCGCAGCGGCCGAGGAGCAGACTTCAGTGACCGGCGAGATCAGCCGCAATACCGAGAATATCCGCCACGTCTCGCAAGAGCTGGCCGAGCAGGCTGGCAACGAGGCGGCGCAGGCGGCCGAACTCAAGTCGCTGACCGAGCGGCTCGAGCAGGAGATCGGCCGCTTCCGGCTCTGACATCCCGCCACGCCAGCAACAGAAAGGGCAGCCCGCGGGCTGCCCTTTGTCATTTCACGACTGGCTTAAGGGTTCTGCTTGACCCAGATAAGCTGGTCGGTGGCAAAGCCCAGCGACTTCGCTTTGGCGACCAGCGCATCCACCTTCGTCTTGGGCGGGTTGGGTGAGCGGGAGAGGATCCAGAGGTAGTCGTGGTTGTAGCTGGTCACCAGCGAGAGCTGGTAATCGGGGTCGAGGTCGATGACGTTGTAGCCGCCGTAGAAGGGGCCGAAGAAACTCACCTTGAGCCGCGCCTCGTCCGGGTTGCCGACGAAGTAGGCCTTGCCCTCGGCTTCGCGCCAGCTGCCATCGCTCTGCTTGCCGCGGTTGAGCACCTTGACGCCGCCATCGTCCCGCAGGCTGTAGGTGGCGCTCACCTGCTCCAGCCCCCGTTCGAAGCTGTGGTCGAGGCGGGCGATTTCGTACCAGGTACCGAGATAACGATCGAGTTGGAAGCTGGTAACGGGGCGAATGCCGTCGGCAATCCCGGTACAGGCCGTCAGCAGCAAAGCGGTGAACAGGCAAAGCAGTGAACGCATAAGTAATCCCTCTCTTGTTATCCCTCGATGATGCGCAGCTGGCCATCCCGGAAGCGGGAGGCCTGATCCGTCGGCGTGCTGCCGAAGAAGCGCTTGTACTCCCGGCTGAACTGGGAGTTGCTCTCGTAACCGACTCTGGCCGCCGCGGTGCCCGCCTTGATGCCGTCGTGCAGCATCATCATCCGCGCCTTGTGGAGGCGAAACGACTTGATGTACTGGAGCGGCGAGGTGGCAGTGACCGCCTTGAAGTGGTGGTGAAAGGCGGAGACGCTCATGTTCACCTCCCGCGCCAGCTCCTCCATGGTGAGGTTGTCGGCATAACGGGACTCTATCATACGCAGCACCCGGGCTATCTGGCCCACATGGTTGTGGCGATTGGCGAGCGCTTGCAGCGCCGGGCCGCCCCCCTCGGTTAGGGCGTGGAACAGCATCTCCCGCACCGTCTGCGGCCCCAGCACCCTGGCGTGCAACGGGTTGTCCATCAGCTCGATCAGTCGCTCGGCGGCGCAGAACATGGTTTCCGACAGGGGGACCGAGTGGACGCCGCTCTTTTGCGGCGCGGGGGCGGGCAGGGCATCGCCCAGTTCCAGCAGCAGCTCTTGAAGGGTGACCAGATCGATCTCGATGGTAAACCCGATAAGCGGCTGCTCGGGGGAGGCGAAGCACTCGCACTCGCAGGGGAGCGGCAGGGTCATCAGCAGGTAGTGGTTGGGGTCGTAGCGAAACACTTGATCCGCCAGATAACCCACCTTGTGTCCCTGCAGGATAACGATCATCCGCGGTTGGTAGAGCACCGGGGTGCGGCCATGGTGCTCGGTGGTATAGATGAGGTTGACCTGTTTCACAGGTGATGGGGTGATGCCGGGGGCGGTGACGTGGCGGGTCAATCTGGTTGCGAGGTCGCTGTAACGGTTTTGCATGGGCACTCTTTGATTCGACAGTTCCGGTTTTCGCTGCTTTGTAGAAATAGGCAAGAATCAAGCAGGATGTTGTCTTGATGGTAGGGTGGTTCTGGAGAAAAATGCAATCGCGATTTCGCGGCCAGGCCGCCCTGACTATCAGAAGAAGGCAATGTCGATGAACAACTTTACTCTCCATACCCCGACCAAAATCCTGTTCGGCCAAGGGCAGATCGCCCAGCTGCGCGAGCAGCTTCCGAGCGATGCCCGCGTCATGATCACCTACGGTGGCGGTAGCGTGGTACGCAGCGGCCTGCTGGAACAGATCCGTAACGAGCTGGCTGGCATGACCCTGTTTGAATTTGGCGGCATCGAACCGAACCCGGCCTACGAGACCCTGATGGGCGCCGTGGAGCTGGCCCGTGCCGAGCGGGTCGACTTCCTGCTCGCCGTTGGTGGTGGTTCCGTGCTCGATGGTACCAAGTTTATCGCCGCTGCCGCGCACTACGATCTGGCCAAGGATCCCTGGCACATTCTCGAGACCGTCGGCAGCGAAGTGCGTTCCGCCATCCCGCTCGGTTCCGTGCTGACCCTGCCGGCGACCGGTTCCGAAATGAACATGGGTGCCGTCATCACCCGTCGCAGCAGTGGCGACAAGGTGCACTTCTTTTCGCCGTTCGTGATGCCGCGCTTCGCCGTGCTGGATCCGGTGCTCACCTACACCCTGCCCGAGCGTCAGGTGGCGAACGGGGTGGTGGATGCTTTCGTCCACATCGTGGAGCAGTACCTCACCTATCCGGTCAACGCCAAGGTGCAGGATCGCTTCGCTGAAGGCTTGCTGCTGACCCTGATCGAAGAGGGCCCCAAGGCGCTGGCCGAGCCGCACAACTACGAGGTACGCGCCAACATCATGTGGAGCGCCACCATGGCGTTGAACGGCCTGATCGGTGCCGGTGTACCGCAGGATTGGGCCACCCACATGCTGGGTCACGAGCTGACTGCCCTGCACGGCCTCGACCACGCCCAGACTCTGGCGGTGGTGCTGCCTGCCCTGCTGCAGGCCAAGCGCAAACAGAAACATGCCAAGCTGCTGCAATACGCCGAGCGGGTGTGGGGTCTGAACAGCGGCAGCGAAGCGGAACGCATCGACGATGCCATCGCCGCGACCCGCGACTTCTTCGAGCGGATGGGGGTCAAGACCCGACTGCGCGACTACGGTCTGAAAGATCTGGGTATCGATACCCTGATCGGCAAGCTGGGTGAGCACGGCATGAGTCGTCTGGGCGAGCACGGCGATATCGATCTGGTGCAGAGCCAGCATATTTATGAAGCGGCCTGGTAAGGGCCGCCAATCGGCGCCAAACGGGCGAAACGATTGAATTGCCGGGGCCCTCTCCCGCCATCTGGCGGCTGAGCGGCCCCGCTTTTGTTGGGAAAGTGTTACTTTTCGGCGTTTCGCTGCGAGAAGTGAGACGAAAGCGGATTTCGTAAGAACAAAAAACGCTAAGATAGAGGGCCAGTAAAACATTTTTTTTGACTGGTTGGATCACTTTTTTCAGCCGTTTTTACTGGTATAAGCCTCTAATTTGGTTTGTTTTTTTTAATCGTAGCCAGGGATGGGCTGAATTCTGTACGAGTGCCGTCGGGACTGCGGTTGTAATAAAACTCCAAAATTTGATACTAATCACCTTCGCGCCTGAAAAGCGGGGGCCTGACCATGACAGGAGGTTGAGGTAAAGCCTACTGATTTTCATAACAAAGAGCCCTGGACCTGCACTTTGGTCATGTCTTGTTTCGTCAGAAGTGAGACACTGGGCAGCGATTGTTTATTAACCATCAGGGAATAGTCATGCAGATTGGAATACCGAGAGAGAGTCTCGCCGGTGAGACCCGGGTCGCAGCGACCCCGGCTACCGTCGAGCAGCTGAAAAAGCTCGGCTTCGAGGTCGCCATCGAGACCGGCGCAGGCCTGTCGGCCAGCTTCGATGATGCCGCCTTCGAGGCTGCCGGTGCCAGCGTGGTGCCGAATGTCTGGCAAGCCGACCTTATCTTCAAGGTCAATGCGCCGACCGATGCCGAGATCGCACAAATTAAAGATGGCGCCACTCTGGTGAGCTTCATTTGGCCTGCCCAGAACCCTGAGCTGGTCAAGAAGCTGTCCGAGCGCAACATCAATGTGATGGCGATGGATATGGTGCCGCGGATCTCCCGTGCCCAGTCCCTCGATGCCCTCTCCTCCATGGCCAACATCGGTGGCTATCGCGCCGTGGTTGAAGCTGCGCACCAGTTCGGTCGCTTCTTCACCGGTCAAATCACCGCAGCCGGTAAAGTGCCGCCTGCCAAGGTACTGGTGATCGGTGCCGGTGTGGCCGGTCTGGCTGCCATCGGTACTGCCGGTTCCCTCGGTGCCATCGTGCGTGCGTTCGATACCCGTCTGGAAGTGGCCGAGCAGATCGAATCCATGGGTGGGGAATTCCTCAAGCTGGACTTCGGTGGCGAAGACGGTGCATCCAGCGATGGTTACGCCAAAGTCATGTCCGATGAGTTCATCAAGGCCGAGATGGAGCTGTTCGCCCAGCAGGCCAAAGAGGTGGATATCATCATCACCACCGCCCTGATCCCGGGCAAGCCAGCTCCCAAGCTGATCACCAAAGAGATGGTCGACAGCATGAAGCCGGGCTCCGTCATCGTGGACATGGCCGCTCAGGCTGGCGGCAACTGTGAATACACAGTGCCGGGTGAGCTGCATGTCACCGACAACGGCGTCAAGGTGATTGGTTACACCGATCTGCCAGGTCGTCTGCCTGCCCAATCCTCCCAGCTCTACGGTACCAACCTGGTCAACCTGATGAAGCTGATGTGCAAGGAGAAGGACGGCAACGTCGCCATCGACTTCGAAGACGTGGTTCAGCGCAACATGACGGTGATCCAGGCCGGTGAAGTGACCTTCCCGCCGCCCGCCATCTCCGTCTCTGCTGCCCCGCAGAAACCGGCCGCCGCCAAACCGGCCGCCAAGAAAGAAGAGGCCAAGCCCTCCAACAAGAAGTTCGTGTTCGGTGCCATCGGTATCGCCGCCTTCGGCTGGATCGCCTCCGTTGCCCCGGCAGCCTTCCTCTCCCACTTCACCGTATTCATCCTGGCCTGTGTGGTCGGTTACTACGTGGTGTGGAACGTATCGCACGCCCTGCATACGCCGCTGATGTCGGTCACCAATGCCATCTCCGGCATTATCGTGGTCGGTGCCCTGCTGCAGATCGGGCAAGGGTCGACCCTGGTCACCGCGCTGGCGTTCGTCGCCGTGCTGATTGCCAGTATCAACATCTTCGGCGGCTTCACCGTCACTCAGCGCATGCTGAAGATGTTCCGTAAGGATTAAGGGGGTTTAACGTGTCTCAAGGACTGGTAACAGCATCCTATATCGTTGCCGCCGTGCTCTTCATCCTCAGTCTCGCGGGACTGTCGAAGCAAGAAACGGCCAAGCATGGCAACCTGTTCGGTATCGCGGGTATGGCTATCGCCCTGCTCGCCACCGTATTCAACCCGGAGACCAGTGGCGTTCACTGGATCATTCTGGCCATGGTGATTGGCGGTGCCATCGGCGTGCGTCTGGCGCTCAAGGTCGAAATGACCGAGATGCCCGAGCTGGTGGCCGTGCTGCACAGCTTCGTGGGTATGGCGGCAGTGCTGGTGGGCTTCAACAGCTTCATCGATTTGCACCCCTCTGCACCTGCTGAGGTCGTCGTCTCCGTCGGTTCCAATCTGGATGCCACCCTGGCAGCCGCCCGTGCGGCGTTCGAGCAGGCCAACAGCGTTGCCCAGGTCGAGCACCTGACCGGCGCCATGCTGAACATCCACCTGGTCGAGATCTTCCTGGGCGTCTTCATCGGTGCCGTAACCTTTACCGGTTCCGTGGTTGCCTTCGGCAAACTGCGCGGTCTGATCTCCTCCAAGCCGCTGATGCTGCCGCACCGCCACAAGCTGAACCTGCTGGCCGTGGTCGCCTCGCTGGCGCTGATGGTCTACTTCGTCAACGCGGGCGGCTCTACCTTCGCCCTGCTGGTGATGACCCTGATCGCCTTCGCCTTCGGCTGGCATCTGGTTGCCTCCATCGGTGGCGCCGACATGCCGGTGGTGGTCTCCATGCTGAACTCCTACTCCGGTTGGGCGGCGGCAGCGGCGGGCTTCATGCTCTCCAACGACCTGCTGATCGTCACCGGTGCCCTGGTGGGCTCCTCCGGTGCGATCCTCTCTTACATCATGTGCAAGGCGATGAACCGCTCCTTCATCTCCGTGATCGCCGGTGGCTTCGGCTCCGATGGCGTGGCCTCCACGGCTGATCAGGAGATGGGCGAATACCGCGAAACCAGCGCCGAGGAAGTGGCTGACCTGCTGAAAAACTCCAGCTCCGTCATCATCACCCCGGGCTACGGTATGGCGGTGGCGCAGGCCCAGTATCCGGTTGCTGAAATCACCCAGAAGCTGCGTGACCGCGGCGTCAAGGTGCGTTTCGGTATCCACCCGGTTGCCGGTCGTCTTCCAGGTCACATGAACGTGCTGCTGGCGGAAGCGAAAGTCCCGTATGACATCGTGCTGGAAATGGACGAGATCAACGACGACTTCGCCGACACCGACACCGTGCTGGTGATTGGTGCCAACGACACCGTAAACCCGGCTGCGATGGAAGATCCGGGCAGCCCGATCGCCGGTATGCCGGTGCTGGAAGTGTGGAAAGCGCAGAACGTCATCGGCTTCAAGCGCTCCATGAACACTGGCTACGCCGGTGTCCAGAACCCGCTGTTCTTCAAGGAAAATACCCAGATGCTGTTTGGCGATGCCAAGGCCAGCGTCGAGGCAATCCTGAAAGCACTGTAAGTGCCATTCAGAGAGTGAATATCAAGGAGGCTTCGGCCTCCTTTTTTATTGCTCATCCCTTGTATATCCTCAATCCATACGGACCATGAGGGATCTCCATGATGTGGTGTCAGGGTTGGCGAAGGATCGGGTTGTACGGCTGGCTGCTGGCCTCCCTGTTGGGTGCCGGTTTGGCGGCTGCGGCGGACAAACCGCCGACACTGACGCTGCTGACCGAGCTGTGGCCCCCTTATGTGATGCGTGGTGACAATGGCGAGCTGGCCGGCGCCGATCTCGATCTGGCCTGTACCGTGTTGCGCCAGATGGGTTATCGCACCGAAATCAGGGTGCTGCCCTGGAAGCGGGTTCTGCAGCAGGCCCGTCTCAGGCAGGGGGATGCGGTGCTCGATGTCTTCTTTGAGCCTTCCCGCCAGCATTGGCTCCACTACCCCGAAGAGCCGCTCTCTTACAGCGGAGAAGTGCTCTTCTATCCATCGGCCCGTCCGGTGGATTTCAAACAGCTCTCCGACCTCAAGGGTCTGCGGATAGGTATTCAGGAAGATTATGCCTACAGCCCCGATTTTCTGACCGATCCCGGGGTGATCCGGATGCCGATGACGGGGGAGGGGAATGCCATCAAACAGCTGCATCTGATGATGGCCGGTCGGCTGGACGGGGTGGTGCTCAACGAGCGGGTCGGTCGTTATCTGCTGCACACTCAGGGGTTGCAGGATCAGGTTAACCACGGCTCGCGCCTGCTGACCGACGACAACCGCAACTTCCTCGCGTTTACCCACAAGCCCGGCCACGACCAGCTGGCTATCCGCTTCTCCTCTGCCCTCAAGGCGTTCAAACAGACTCCCGCCTACAAGCAACTGCTGGCCCGCTATCACCTCTGAGTTGCCGCCCTGCTGTGCGCCGCTTCACAATTTGTCGCACTTTGTTAAAAGGTGGGCATAATGGCGAGCAAAAAGGGGATGCCGCTCAACATTAGTTGATCTTGTTGATAGTAGAATCAACTGCGGTTTACTCAAAGTTACTCATATATGTCCACAGCAGCCACCACTGACCAGATCAATTCGTTAACGGATGAAGAACGTCATCTGATCGCCAGTTTCGAGCCCGCGGTCGAGGCGCTGGCCGCGCTGTTTGGCGCAGGGTGCGAGGTGGTGTTGCATGCGTTCGATACGCTGGATGCATCGGTCATCAAGATTGCCAACGGCCATGTTACCGGTCGTCGGGAGGGGGCGCCGGTCACCGACTTTGCCCTCAACCGCTTGCAGGGGGAGGCGGGCAGCCAGTGGAGCAGTTACTTCAGCCGTACCCGCGACGGGACGCTGATGAAGTCCTCCTCCATCACTATCAGCAACCGACAGGGCAAGCCCATCGGCATGCTCTGCGTGAACTTCAGTCTGGATACCTCCCTTGGCTGCCTGCTCGATACTTTTGCGCTGCCCGCGGTACCGGCGCCGCTCAATAACGAGACCTTTGCCAGCTCGGTGGACGATCTGGTGACCCAGGTGATTGAGAAGGTGGATCGGGACGATTCGCTCTCCTGCACGGTGCGCAACAAGGAGATAGTGACCCGGCTCTTCGACATGGGGATCTTCGAGATCAAGGAGGCGGCCCAGCTGGTTGCCCGGATGCTCGGCATCTCCCGTCATACTGTTTATCTGCATATCCGTAATCACAAAGCGGATCTGAACAAGCAATAACTGCCTGCGGGCACCCTGAACATGAGAAACACTGCGATGAAAGCACAATGGACCGACTTTATTACCCTGCTCAAGCGTGAAGTGGTGCCGGCCCTGGGCTGTACCGAGCCGATGTCGGTGGCGCTGGCAGCGGCCAACTGCCGCAAGCTGCTGGGGGAGACCCCGACCCGCATCAGCGTCTGGGTCAGTGGCAATCTGTTCAAGAACGGTATGGGGGTCGGAGTGCCGGGCACCGGCATGATCGGTCTGCCGGTGGCTGCTGCGGTCGGCATCACAGGGGGCAACCCGGATGCCGGGCTGGAGGTGCTCAAGACCCTCACACCAGAACAGGTGGAAGCGGCCAAGACGTTGTTGCCGGTCATCAAGGTGGATGTGAAGGATGTGCCGGACGTGCTCTACGCCGAGGTGCTGGCCGAAGTTGAAGGGCACAGTGCCCGGGTGGTGATCTGCACCGACCACACCCGCATCATCCTGATGGAGAAGGATGGCGAGGTGCTGATGGAGCAGGCCAGTGCCCCCGGCGTGCAGATCCAGCCGGCCAAATCCGCCAAACCGGCCATGACCCTGCGGGAGATCGTCGATTTTGCATTGGAAGTGCCGCTGGCGGAGATCGACTTTATCCGCGAGGCCGCCACCATGAATCAGGCGCTGGCGGACGAAGGGTTGCAGGGTTACGGCCTGAAGATTGGCAAGATCCTCACCGAGCAGGTGGAGCGCAAGCTGCTCTCCGATGACCTGATGACGCTGGCGATGCGCCTCTCCTCTGCTGCCTCCGATGCGCGGATGGATGGCGCCATGCTGCCCGCCATGTCCAACTCCGGTTCCGGCAATCAGGGCATTGCCGCCACCATGCCGGTGGTCGCGGCTGCCCGCTTCCTCAAGGCGAGCGACGAACAGCTGACCCGGGCACTGGTGATGAGCCATCTGGTGGCCATCTACATCAAGACCTATCAGAACAAGCTGTCGGCCCTCTGCGCCGCCAGTACCGCCGCCATGGGTGCCGGTGCCGCCATCACCTGGCTGCTGGGCGGCCAGTATCAGCAGATCAGCCACTGCATCAACAACATGATTGGCGATGTCTCCGGCATCATCTGCGACGGCGCGGGCAGCGCCTGCTCCATGAAGGTCTCCACTTCTACCTCGGCGGCGGTAAAGTCTTCGCTGATGGCCATCAACAACCTGCATGTCCCCCAGAGCGAGGGGATCGTCTCCGATGACGTGGACCAGACCATCGCCAATCTGGGACGACTCTCCAAAGAGGGGATGCTGGATACCGACATCGAAATCATCAACATCATGCGAGCGAAACAGCAGAAGCAGTGAATCTGTGACAAGGGGGCGATAGACCCCCTTGTTCTTGTCACGACGGCGCAGACCGTCTGACACGGTTGCCAGGGCAAGCATGGCGCTTGCTCTTGTTTCTCGGGCGCAAGCCCGCTTTTTGGGGAGTCATACCATGACATTTAGCGTTATCGGCAATCTGGCCATCGCTGCCATCTTGCTGTTCTTTCTCTACCGGTTACAGGAAAAACATGTGAGCTTCACCCGCCGGGTATTTGCCGGTCTGGGGCTCGGTATTCTGTTCGGCGCCGCTTTGCAACTGCTTTACGGTGCAGGTTCGTCCGTCATTGTTCAGACCATCGACTATCTGGATATCGTGGGTAGCGGCTATGTGAAGCTGCTGCAGATGATCATCATCCCGCTCATCATGGTCTCCATCATCAGCGCTATCTTGAAGCTCAATGGCGGCACTGCGCTGGGCAAGATCAGCGCCATGACCATAGGCGTGCTGATCTTCACCACCGCCATCGCCGCCGGGGCGGGCATCTTGATGTCCAACCTGTTTGGCCTGACCGCTGAAGGGCTCACCTCCGGTGCCGCCGAGAGCGCCCGGGGCGCCGCGCTGCAGACCACCCTCGGCAGCGTCGAGAGCATGTCCTTTGCCAAGATGATGCTTGAGTTCATTCCTGCCAACCCCTTCCTCGACATGACCGGGGCGCGCAAGACCTCCACCATCGCCGTGGTGATCTTCTCCATCTTCATCGGCCTCTCTGCCACCGGCATTGCCCGCAAGAAGCCGGAGATCTTCGCCAGCTTCAGCCACTTCGTGGCCGTGGCTCATGCCATCGTAATGCGAATGGTGACTCTGGTGCTGCGCCTGACCCCATTCGGCGTACTGGCGCTGATGACCAAGGTGGTCTCCGGCTCCAACTATGCGGATATTCTTAACCTGCTCAGCTTTGTGATGGCCTCTTACGGAGCCATCGCCATCATGTTTGTCGTGCACCTGCTGCTGGTGAGCATGGTCGGCATCAACCCGCTGCGCTTCCTCAAGAAGATCACGCCGGTGCTGGCGTTTGCCTTCACCTCGCGCACCAGTGCGGGCTCCATCCCGATGAACGTGCAGACCCAGACCAAGTCGCTGGGTATTCCTGAGGGGATCGCCAACTTCGCCGCCTCCTTCGGTTCCACCATCGGTCAGAACGGCTGTGCCGGTATCTATCCGGCCATGCTGGCCGTGATGATTGCCCCGACCGTCGGGGTTAACCCGATGGATCCCGGCTTCATCATGACCCTGATCGCCATCATCACCGTCAGCTCCTTCGGGGTGGCCGGGATTGGCGGTGGCGCCACCTTTGCCGCGCTGATCGTGCTCTCCGCGCTGGACTTCCCGGTGGCGCTGGCCGGTCTGCTCATCTCCATCGAGCCGCTGATCGATATGGGCCGTACCGCGCTGAACGTCTCCGGCTCTATAACCGCAGGGACGGTCACCAGCCGTCTGATGGGCGAGACCGACATGCATGTGTTCAACAGCGATCACGAAGTGAGTTTGGACGGCGAAGAGTCCACCGTCTGATTTGCTGTCGGTTGATCTGCCCGTGGAAAGGGGTGACTCTTTCCCGTCATAGACCGCAGGGAGGGCATGCCCTCCCTGCGCCATTGAGAGGAAAAACTATGAGAATTCTGATCATCGGTGGTGAAGCCGCCGGTATGAGCGCGGCGGCCAAGGCGCGCCGTCTGGCCATCGATGCCGAAATCGTGGTGTATGAGGCCTCCGAGGTGATCTCTTTCGGTGCCTGCGGCCTGCCTTACTTCGTCGGTGACGAGTTTCAGGAGCCCGGTTACATGGCCGAGTTCACCCCCGAGCAGTTCGCCGCCAAGGGGATCGAGGTCAAGATTGGCCATCGGGTGCTGAGCGTCGATGCGGCTGCCCAGACTCTGGTGGTGGAGCACAACGGCGACACCTTCACCGATCGCTACGATCGCCTGATGATTGCCACCGGTGCCCGCGAAGTGATGCCCCCCATCCCCGGTTTGCAGCAGCAAGGGGTATTCGGTCTGCGCCGGATGGCCGACGGGCTGGCGCTGAAGGCGGCGGTGCAAGACAAGAACAATCGCCGCGCCGTGGTGATTGGCTCCGGCTTTATCGGGCTGGAGGTGGTCGAGGCGCTGGTCCATCAGGGCAAAGAGGTGCGTCTCATCGAGCTGGCGGATCGAGTCATCCCCGACGCGTTTGATGGCGAGATCACCCAGCACATCGAAATCGAACTGCGCGAGCAGGGGGTCTCCCTCCATCTGGGTGAGCGAGTTGAAGCACTGCTGGGGGATGGCCGGGTGACCGGCGTGCGTACCAGCCAGGGCGAGTACGAGGCCGATATCGTGGTGGTCTGCACCGGGGTCAAGCCCAACACCGAGTTTCTGGCCGATACCGGCATCGAGCGACTCGGCAACGGCGCCATCAAGGTGGATCGTCAGGGGCGCAGCTCGCTGGCCAACGTCTGGTCGGCCGGTGATTGTGCCAGCGTCTGGCATAGCGTGAAGCAGCAGCAGGTCTATGTGCCGCTCGCCACAATCGCCAACAAGCTGGGGCGCATGGTGGGTGAGAACCTGGCCGGTGCCGAGCAGGAGTTCCCCGGCACTCTGGGTTCCGCCGCGCTCAAGGTGCTGGGGCTGGAGGCGGGCCGTACCGGCCTCTCCGAGCAGGAAGCCAAGGCGATGGGCATCGACTATCGCACCGTGGTGATCAAGGACAAGTGCCACACCAACTACTGCCCGGGTCAGTCAGATATTCACGTCAAACTGGTCTATGAGGCGGGCAGCAAGCGGCTGCTGGGTGGTCAGATCCTCGGTCGCAAGGGGGCGGTCCACCGCATCGACGCGCTGGCTGTGGCCATCACCATGGGGGTGACCACCGAGCAGCTCGGCATGCTGGACTTTGCCTATGCGCCGCCCTTCTCCCGCACCTGGGATGCCCTGAACGTGGCGGGTAATGTCGCGAAGTAAGCGTTGCGATGACGGACGGCGCTGGGAAGGCGCCGTTACGTTGCCCCAGCTCTGCAGAGCAATCTGCGGGTAACAGCTGAGGGTAAATTGCAGCGATAAAAAAACCGATGCCATGGCATCGGTTTTTTACTATTACCGGTTTATTCGCTCTCAGCTGCGGGCGAGGCGGTTTTCCGGGTAGTTCTTAGCCAGCACTTCGCGAGCATGCTTGGCCAGCTGTGGCATTTTCAGGGCGTCGTAAGACTCGACCATGATCTCCAGCGCCTTCTCGGTTTCGGCTGTGTCGGGGTAGGTCTCGACAATCAGCTTGGCCCGGTTGGCGGCCGCGACCAGTGCATCACGCTTCACGTAATACTCGGCGACGCTCAGGTCATATCGGGCCAGACGATTCTTCAGGCCAATCATGCGGGCGCGGGCATCGGCGGCATAGACGCTGTTGGGGTAGTTTTGCAGCAGGGTCTTGAAATCCTGGAATGCCTGACGGGCATAAGCCGGGTCTTTGTCGTCCCGATCGATACCGAACAGGCTCTGGAAGAAGTTGTAATCCGCCGCCATGTTGGTCAGGCCGCGCATATAGAAGACGTAATCGATATTTTTATGCGCCGGATTGAGGCGGATAAAACGGTCGATATTGGCGATCGCCTGAGCGGTATCATCCTGCTTGTAGTAGGCATAGATGAGGTCAAGCTGCACCTGATTGGAGTAGGCGCCGAACGGGTAGCGAGAGTCCAAAGCCTCCAGCAATTCAGTGGCTTGCACGTAATTGCCAACGTCCAGTTTGAGGCGTGCTTTCTGGTACAGGGTCTCCGGCGGTTCGTCGGGTACCTTGGGTTTGGTGCTGGAACAGCCTGTGATCAAGGTAGCGACCAAGGCGAGCGACATCAGCAGGTGAGACTTCTTTCCCATCAACAACATCCGGTCCATTTCCACGAAATTGGCAAAGTATCCGTTATGCTTGGCTAAAAGAAAAGCTAGAATACCCGGATTATTTCGAATTGATACCCCCCGCTCAAGAGACCATACATGAGCCAGCATATTGAACTGACAGGCGAATTCCAGGATCACCAATTCGGGCAGCGACTCGACCAGGCCCTGGCCGAATTGTTTCCAGACTACTCCCGCACCCGCATCAAGGAGTGGATTTTACAGGACAGAGTGACCCTGGACGGTCAGGTTGCCAACACCCCGCGCGAGAAGATTCTGGCCGGGCAGCAGGTGCATGTGAATGTCGAGCTGGAAGATGATACTCGCTGGGATGCCCAGGATATCGAGCTCAACATCGTTTATGAAGATGAACACATTCTGGTGATCGACAAACCGGCCGGACTGGTGGTTCACCCGGGCGCAGGCACGCCGGATGGCACCATCCTCAATGCCCTGCTGCACCGCTACCCCGGCATTGCCGAGGTGCCCCGCGCCGGTATCGTGCACCGTCTGGATAAAGACACCACAGGTTTGATGGTGGTTGCCAAAACCGTACCCGCCCAGACCCATCTGGTGGAAGCGTTGCAGGCGCGCCAGATCACCCGTGAGTACGAAGCGATCGCCATCGGTCACATGACCGCAGGTGGTACGGTTGATGCGCCCATCGGCCGTCACCCGACCCAGCGTACCCATATGGCCGTGGTGCCCAATGGTCGTCCTTCCGTGACCCACTACCGGGTTCACGAGAAGTTCCGTGGCCACACCCGTCTGCGTCTGCGTCTGGAGACCGGCCGTACCCACCAGATCCGTGTCCACATGGCGCACATCAAACACCCGCTGGTGGGTGATCCCGCTTACGGTGGCCGTCTGCGCCCGCTGCGCAACGCGACCCCCGAGCTGACCCAGGCACTGCGTAACTTCAACCGTCAGGCGCTGCATGCCACCATGCTGCAACTGGCTCACCCCATCACGGGAGAAGTGATGCAGTGGCACTCAGCTACACCGCAAGACATGGTGGAGCTGATGGAAGTGCTGCGCGCGGATACTCTCGCCAATCCAGACGATCTGGTCTGGAACTGATGCGATAGGGCCTGCTGCGTCGGTTTCTGGCGTCATCCGGCCCGAACAGATGCCAAACGGGGTTCCCTTGCAGGAGCCCCGTTTTTATATCGGTGAATTGAAGGAGTCACAGATGAAATGGATCGAACCAGACTGGCCAGCCCCGGCGTGTGTCAGGGCGTTGTCGACCACCCGGGATGGCGGCGTCAGTGAAGGGGTCTTTGCCGGTCTCAATCTGGGCGCCCACGTGGGTGACGAACCGGCGCGAGTCGAGGCCAATCGCGCCCGCTTGCAGCAGGCGGCCGCCATCCCGGGGCCCCTTAACTGGCTCAATCAGGTGCACGGCACCGTGGTTCATCCGGTCAGCAGCCATTATGAGCTGGCGCCGGATGCCGATGCCGCCTGCGCCCATGAGGCGGAGCTGGCCTGCATCGTGATGACTGCCGACTGTCTGCCGGTGCTGTTCTGCGATCGGGCCGGTACCGTGGTGGCCGCCGCCCATGCTGGCTGGCGTGGACTGAAAGAGGGCGTATTGGAGGCAAGCATCGCCGCCATGGGCTGTGAGCCGGGCGAGCTCCTGGCCTGGATGGGCCCGGCCATTGGCCCTACCGCATTTGAAGTGGGGGGAGAGGTGCGCGAGGCCTTTATGGCTGAGCAGGCTGAAGCAGAAGCCGCGTTCGTCCCTTCGTCCAACGACGGCAAATGGTTGGCGGATATCTACCAACTGGCTAGGCTGCGCCTTGCCCGCGCTGGCGTTACCGCCGTCTATGGCGGCGAATACTGCACCTTCAGCGATAGCGAGCAGTTCTACTCTTATCGTCGCGATGGTCAGACCGGCCGGATGGCCTCCCTCATCTGGTTGGCCCGCTAAGCAATCACCCGCCAAGTAATAGCCCGTCTCTCTCAAGAACAGATCCGTATGAGAGAGGCGGGGATCCTGCCCTCTCCCCGCTTTGCAGAAAAAATAACCAGCCCATGCCCTTGAAATAGCCCGTGCGGGCCTCATCTTTCATCTCAGAAAGTTATGTTGTTTGCCGCGCAAGCGGCGTCCGTCTTGAAAGGGGGAGTGCAATGCGCCTCGATCGCCTGACCAGCAAATTCCAGATTGCTATTTCCGATGCCCAGTCTCTTGCGCTGGGTCGTGACCACCAATTTATCGAACCCGTCCATCTGATGACCGCCTTGGTCAATCAGGATGGCGGCTCCATCCGTCCGTTGCTCACCCTGACCGGGATGGATATCAACTCCCTGCGCTCCCGTCTTGGTGAGGAGCTGGATCGCCTGCCGCGCGTCAGCGGCGTAGAAGGGGACGTGCAGCTCTCCAACGGCCTCGGCCGCCTGCTCAACGTCTGCGACAAACTGGCCCAGCAGCGCAAGGATCAGTTCATCTCCTCCGAACTGTTCGTGCTGGCTGCCCTCGACGACAAGGGAACGCTGGGTGAGCTGCTGCGCGCCCAGGGGCTGACCAAAGAGAAACTCGAAGCGGCCATCGAGAAGGTGCGTGGTGGCAAGAAGGTGGAGGATGCCAACGCCGAGGAGAACCGTCAGGCGCTGGAGAAGTACACCATCGATCTGACCGAGCGGGCCGAAATCGGCAAGCTCGACCCGGTGATCGGCCGTGATGACGAGATCCGCCGCACCATCCAGGTGCTGCAACGCCGCACCAAGAACAACCCCGTGCTGATCGGTGCCCCCGGTGTCGGTAAAACCGCCATCGTCGAGGGGCTGGCTCAGCGCATCATCAACGGCGAAGTGCCGGAAGGGCTCAAAAACAAGCGGGTGCTGTCGCTGGACATGGGGGCGCTGGTGGCCGGTGCCAAGTATCGCGGTGAGTTTGAAGAGCGGCTCAAGGCCGTGCTGACCGATCTCGCCAAGGAGGAGGGCAACGTCATCCTCTTTATCGACGAGCTGCACACCATGGTCGGCGCCGGCAAGGGTGAGGGAGCCATGGACGCGGGCAACATGCTCAAGCCTGCGCTGGCCCGTGGCGAGCTGCACTGTGTCGGCGCTACCACCCTGGATGAGTACCGTCAGTACATCGAGAAAGATGCCGCGCTGGAGCGTCGCTTCCAGAAGGTGCTGGTGGAAGAGCCAAGCGTGGAGGACACCATCGCCATTCTGCGCGGCCTGAAAGAGCGTTACGAGCTGCACCACCATGTGCAGATCACCGACCCTGCCATCGTGGCGGCGGCCCAGCTGTCGCACCGCTACATTGCGGATCGCCAGTTGCCGGACAAGGCCATCGATCTCATCGACGAGGCGGCGGCCAGCATCCGGTTGCAGATCGACTCCAAGCCGGAAGCGCTCGATCGCCTCGAGCGGCGCATTATCCAGCTCAAGCTGGAGCAGCAGGCGCTGATGAAGGAGGACGACGACGCCAGCCGCAAACGACTGGAGCTGATCAATCAGGAGATTGGCGAAAAAGATCGTGAATACAACGAGCTGGACGAGGTGTGGAAGGCCGAGAAAGCCGCCCTCGCCGGCACCCAGCATATCAAGGCTGCGCTGGAGCAGGCCCGTCAGGATCTCGATGTGGCGCGCCGCGCAGGCGACTTGGGCCGGATGTCCGAGCTACAGTACGGCCGCATTCCAGAGCTGGAGAAACAGCTGGATCTCGCCACCCAGGCCGAGATGCAGGAGACCAGCCTGCTGCGCAACCGGGTCACCGACGTGGAGATCGCAGACGTCCTGGCCCGCTGGACCGGTATTCCGGTCGCCCGCATGCTGGAAGGGGAGCGCGACAAGCTGCTGCGGATGGAAGATCAGCTGCACAGCCGGGTGATTGGTCAGGAAGAGGCGGTCGATGCGGTCTCCAACGCCATTCGTCGCTCCCGTGCTGGTCTCTCCGACCCTAACCGCCCCATCGGCTCCTTCCTGTTCCTGGGGCCCACCGGGGTGGGCAAGACCGAGCTGTGCAAGGCGCTGGCGGAGTTCCTGTTCGATACCCAGGATGCCATGGTGCGGATCGACATGTCCGAATTCATGGAGAAACACAGCGTGGCCCGTCTGGTGGGGGCGCCTCCCGGATACGTGGGTTATGAAGAGGGTGGTTATCTGACCGAGGCGGTGCGCCGTCGTCCCTACTCGGTGATCCTGCTGGACGAGGTGGAGAAGGCGCATCCGGATGTGTTCAACATCCTGTTGCAGGTGCTTGATGATGGCCGCCTGACCGATGGTCAGGGTCGCACCGTCGATTTTCGCAACTCGGTGGTGATCATGACCTCCAACCTCGGGTCGGATCTGATTCAGGAGCACCACTCCGAGAAGGATTACGACGAGATGAAGGCCATGCTGATGGATGTGCTGACCCGCAGTTTCCGGCCGGAGTTTATCAACCGGATCGACGAGACGGTGGTGTTCCATCCCCTCGGCGAGGATCACATCAAGTCCATTGCCCGCATCCAGCTCAAGAGCCTGATGGGCCGTCTCGAGGCTCAGGGTTACGAGGTGGAGGTGAGCGAAGCGCTGCTCGAGAAGCTGGTTCACGCCGGGTTCGACCCCGTTTACGGGGCGCGGCCTCTCAAACGGGCGATCCAGCAGAAGGTGGAGAACCCGCTGGCGCAGGCCCTGCTCTCCGGCCGCATCGTTCCGGGCAAAAAACTGGTGCTGGGGGCCGACAGCAACGGCCTCACCATGACCCAGTAACCAGTCTCGCATCGATGTTTGCAACGCCAGCCCTCGGGCTGGCGTTGCCATATCTGGTGGCGGGGATTCGGGCGCAAAAAAAACGGCAATCCGAAGATTGCCGGGAGGAATGTAGTGAAGCGACCTGACGTGGGTTGAGCGGGTCGCAGGGGCAAGCCCCGGTTTCGCCGTGGGCCATCAGGGATGACCACGCGACTTACAGCATGTCCGGACTGCGCTCGTTCAGTCCGCACCGCCACACACCTTCAGGGCTGACCCGCGTGCCACTGCGCACAGGCCAGACCGGTGAAATAAACGCGTTTACAGCATGCCCGGGATAGCGGCCTTCATTTCAGAGGGCCACACACCAACCTGCACCTGACCGATATGCTCTTTTTGCAGCAGCAGCATGGCCAGACGAGATTGGCCGATGCCACCGCCGATGGTCTGCGGCATCCGTGCGGCCAGCAGGTCCTGGTGCCAGTCGTACTGCAGGCGATCCTCGTCGCCTGTGATAGCCAGCTGACGGCGCAGCGCCTCGGCATCGACCCGGATCCCCATGGAGGAGATCTCGAAGCTGTCTTGCAGCACCGGGTTCCACACCAGAATGTCACCGTTCAGACCCGCCAGACCCAGCTCGTTGTGGCTGCTCCAGTCGTCGTAGTCCGGGGCACGTACATCGTGGCGTTCGCCGTGGGAGAGGGCTCCGCCGATGCCGATCAGGAATACGGCCCCCAGCTCTTTGGCGATGGCGCGTTCGCGCCCCTTGGCATCGAGGTCCGGGTAACGGGCCAGCAGCTCTTCGCTGTGCAGGAACTGGATCTCGGCTGGCAGGAAGGGGGTCAGCTCATGTTCGGCGCAGACTGCGCGCTCGGTGGCTTTGATGGCGGCCCAGATGCCGCGCACGGTTTCCTGCAGATAGGCTAGATCGCGGCGCTCGCTCGGCATCACCTTCTCCCAGTCCCACTGATCCACGTAGACGGAGTGGATGGGGGTGAGCTTGTCTTCATCCGGACGCAGTGCCTTCATGTGGGTGTAGATCCCTTCGCCCGGGCCGAACCCGAAGCGACCCAGGGTCTGGCGCTTCCACTTGGCGAGTGAGTGCACCACTTCGTAGCTGTGCTCCGGCAGGGTTTTCACTTTGACCTGCACTGCATTCTCATGGCCAGAGAGGTTGTCCTGAGTGCCATCACCGACCCGGCTCAGAATGGGGGCTTGCACCTCCATCAGACCCAGTTGTTGGGCGAGTTGGCGGGAGAACATCTCTTTGACGAAGCTGATCTGCTGTTGGCTGCGAATGTAGTGCTGTTTCATGCTGAATTCCTGTTTCAAACCGCGTTGGATGTGGTGATTCTTCAACGGAATGCCAACTAAATTCAATATTCGATAATAGAAATAGGCTTTGTGTATTTTTTTCTTCAAAATAAGCCGTTATTTAATGAGGTATCGTCAACGGGAGTGCAAAAAAATGCCGGAAAATTACCGAATCGATAATCTCGATCAGGCCATCCTCACCGCTCTGATGGAGAATGCGCGGATCCCTTACGCCGAACTTGCGAAACAACTGGCGGTCAGCCCGGGCACCATCCATGTGCGGGTGGAGAAGATGAAACAGGCGGGGATCATCGAGGGGACACGGGTGCAGGTTAACCCCAAGAAGCTGGGTTACGACGTCTGCTGCTTTATCGGGATCAATCTGAAGAGTGCCAAGGATTACCCCTCGGCATTGGCCAAGCTGCAGGCGCTGGACGAGGTGGTGGAGGCCTACTACACCACGGGCCACTACAGCATCTTCATGAAGGTGATGACCCGCTCCATCGACGAGCTGCAGATAGTGCTGATCAACAAGATCCAGACCATCGACGAGATCCAGTCCACTGAAACTCTGATTTCGCTGCAAAACCCTATCCTGCGGGATGTGAAACCCTGACCCCTTGATCAGGGTTCGATATAGGGGATGGCGTACTTGTCGTAGAGGGCCTTGAGGCTGCCGTTGCGCTTCATGCGCAGCAGCTCGGCATCGTAGGCGGCCATCTGGGCGGGCGTATTCTCGTCGGCCCTGGCGCGGGTCCAGGTGTTGAAGTAGGGGCTGCTCTTGAGCGGCTTGGGCAGGTAATCGACCTTGCCCGTCAGCCCCTCCTCCTTGATCTGGGTGAAGGCGGTGACCAGCGGCATGGGCACGGTATCGATCCGTCCGGCCAGCAGCTTGCGCAGTTGCAGCTGGTTCATGGTGATCTCCTGAAACTGATAGGTCGGGTCAGTCATGGCCGCCGCCAGTTCAGGGGTGTAGGAGAAATCCTTGGTCACCCCGATACGCCAGGGTTTGAGATCGGCCAGCGTCTCGTAACGGATCTTCAACAGGTCTGCCTTGCGCACGAAGAAGTGCCAGCTGTGGCGAAGATGGGCCTGCTGGGGATAGATGAGATAACTCTCCCGCTCTGCCTTGTAGGAGTGGGTCATCACCAGATCGCAGGCGCCGGTTTCGGCATTGCGGGTGAGGCGGGCACCGGAGTCGGCCAGTTCGATCCGAAAGGGCGTCTCCAGCTTGTCGAAGATGGCGGTGACTATGTCGATATCGAGTCCGCGGGGTTTCTGATCGACATCGAGAAACTTGAGCGGGGGCTCTATGGTGCCGCAGATCACCAGCTCTTTGGCGGGCAATCCGAGTGGAAACAGCAACCAAAACAGGGGGATCACACGCAAACTACGTCTCCTGAGCCCGTTTGAAGATATTCCAAGACCTGATTCCAGTATATTGGATGGCACCTGATCCGTTAGAAGCGACTGTTTATGGCAAATCCTGAAATCGAGAGCCCGCTGGACGGGATCGACAAGTTGACCGTCTCGCTCTACCGCCTTGGCTTGAGTGCGGCTGCCCTGTTGCTGCTTTGCCGCGGTGCGGCGCTGCTGAGCGGGATGGCATTGCTCCCGTCGGCACAATGGTTGATGTCGCTGGCAGTGGCAAGCGCAATCTGCGGCTTCTCGCTGCATATCTACGACAAGCGGATTCGCCTGATTCTGCAGGGATTTGGTTGGGGCGCGCTGGCCCTGGCTGCGGTAGGGGCACCGGATGCGCTGGTGCTGGGGGCGGCGTTGGCTACCCTCTCCGGGCTGGCGTTCAAGGAGCAGTTTTGTTTTGCCATTCCCGGCATCAAGCTGGTGCCCGTATTGCTGCCGGCGTTATGGCTGCTGGAGTGGTTGCGGGTGGAGTGGGCCGCCGCACTGGTGGCGCTGGTCTGCGGGGCCCTGTTGACCTTGCTGGCGCTGGCCAAGTGGCGGATGCCCCTGCACTTCGATATCGGTGACAAGGGGCGTTACCAGATCTAGGTCTGCTGGCACACCTTCATCTGCTGGTTGAGGGCCTCCATCACCTGACGGCGGCTGATGATGCCGATCACCTTGCCCTGTTGCAGCACTGGGTAGATCTTGGGCTTGGCGTCGGCCATCTGGCGAGCCAGATCCAGAATGCTCTCATCCGGCCCGACCGAGAGGGGCGAGCGGTTCATCAGATCCTCCACCCGGGTGCGGGTATCGCAGTGGTAGCTGCCGGTGAGCAGGCTGGGGATGCAATCTTGTTCGGAAAGAAAGCCGATCAGCCGTTTCTGCTCATCCAGTACCGGCAGGCCGCCAAGACCCGATTGATGCAGGCGATCCAGCGCCTCGGCCAGGCCGAGTCCGGCAGTGAGGGAGTGGGTCAGGCGACCCATGTGGTGGTGTACTTTCAGCATGGTGGTGACTCCGCAAGAGGGGGATGCCGCCACTATGACGCGGGCGGGTAGCTCGCGACCAATGGCTTGTGCCGCAGGGATTGATAGGCACAAGCCATCGGCGGTGATCCGCTGGCAGGCGGGCTTCGTTCATGCAAGACCATGCAAGGGAAAGGAGATCGTATGCGTGCATTGGTTACGGGCTGCGGCCGTCGACTCGGATTTTATCTCTGTGAACAGCTGGTGGCAGCGGGTTGGCTGGTGACGGGCAGTTATCGCAGCGAGCGGCCGGAGCTGGCCACGTTGGCTGCATTGGGGGTCGAACTGGTGCAGGCGGATTTTGGCCGGGAAGATGACGTTGGCAAGCTGATCGATGTGCTGGCTGCCCATCAGGATCTGGCGCTGGTGATCCACAACGCTTCGGCCTTCGAGCCGCAGGCAACTGATCCGGCGGCGCAACTGGCCCAGTTCGAGCAGTTCTACCGGGTACACATGGCGGCCCCCTTCCAGCTAAACCGGGCGTTGGCCCCCCAGCTTGCCAGCAATCCCAACGCCAGCATCATTCATATCACCGATATCTATATCCATGCCCCGGCCCCCCGTTTTGCCAGCTATGTGGCGACCAAGGCGGGAGCCCATTCGCTGGCCATGAGCTTTGCCCGGGAGCTGGCGCCAGCGGTTCGGGTCAACACTATAGAGCCGGGCCCCATCCTGTTTCTCGACGAGCATGACGAGGCATGGCGCCAGCAGGTGTTGGCGAAAACACCGCTGGCGCGGGAGGGAGGACTGGAGCCCATCTGGCAGGCGGTGCAGTTACTGATGGGGAACAGTTATATGACGGGGGCCAGCATCAAGGTAGATGGCGGGCGTGCGCTGGCTACCCTCTGAAGAATTGCCAAGCACCAGCGGCCCCAGCCCGACCTGCCGGGTCAGTAAGCCCTTGCCGGGTTTGAGCTTGCCCGATGGGGCGGGGAGCGTCACTTGCAGCGCCACCTTGGGGTCATGCACCTCGCCATGGCCATAGAGCTCTGCCAGCAGCTCCGCCAGATAGGAATCGACCTCTGCCGAGGCAAAGTCACCGCTCCTGTTGCTGGCCAGAATATCGATGTCGAGCGGCCGATCGTGCACCTTGCAGAGCGGATCGCTGCGATCCCGGCCGTGCGCCACCTCGAGGGTGACAAAGTGCTGCTTGAGGCGGGCGGCATCGAGCGGGCTCTCCACCACCAGCAGGCAGTTGAGAAAGTCGTGGTTTGAGTGCATTCCCACCGGCTTGGTGCGGATCACCGAACTCAGCCGCAGGGGGCCGACGTTCGCAAGCAGCTCGGCCAGCGCGCGGCTGACATGGATATGCGGGTCAATATTGGAACCAATGCTACACAGATAGAACATGCTCACCTTCCCGGGGTTGGGCTCATCTGAAATGTATACGCAGCTCACGGTTATCGGATTAACTATGGCTTAACATTGTCTTATCTATTGTGATCCGGCACTGATTGGCAGAAAGGAGGTTTGCATGAGTGTGGAGCTGAAATGGGCGCTGTTGACCGCCTCGGGCGCGCTGGCGATGATCATGATTATCTGTCTGGCCTCTGTCGCGTTGGCGTGAATCACCACAATCCAGATAATACAAACCGGCCTGTTGGCCGGTTTTGTTTTTTGGGGCGGTGCGGCTATGCTGGCGCACCGGTGAGAATGCAAGAGAAGAGATGATGACCAAGGTTCGCCCACGCTCCCTGCTGCAGGTGGTATTGATGGGATTTGTGCTGGTATTGATGCCGCTGGGCGGCATGATCTGGCACAACAGCACCTCCCTTGCCCACCTCAGTCAGCTCACCAGCGACGAGATGGAGCGGGCAGTCAAGGATACCCGCCGCGCCACCCTGCTGACGGCGCAAGCCATCGATATCGAGCGCACCTTGCGCCGCTTCGCGGTGCTGGGGGATCGCCGCAGTCTCACCAGCTACCAGCAGCAACTCGACGGGTATCGGGTGTTGCTGGCGGAGCACCGCAACTCCATCACCGACGGCCAGCTCTACAGCGGGCTCGATCAGGGGCTGGCCTGGCTCGACAGCCTGCAGGATGCCGCATTGGCTCGTGCTGCGGCAGCGGGGGACAAGCTTGAGCAGTTCAACGATGCCAACAAGCAGCTCGAAATAGTCACCCGCAGCCGGGTTGACGAACACATGGATCGGGTGCAGCTCACCATCGCCGGACTGACCAGCGAGCTCTGGTGGGTGAGCGGTGCGGTGGCGGCGCTCAGCCTGCTGATGGTCTTTATCTTCACCTACCTCATCATCCACCCGGTACGACAGATTGAGTCGCGCATCTTGAGTCTGGGTGCCGGGGTCGAACCCGATCCCAAGCCGGTTGACGGCCCTGCCGAGCTGGTATTGCTGGGGGAGCGGATCGTCTGGCTGCACGACAAACTCAAGGAGCTGGAGCTGCAGAAATACCAGTTCCTGCGTCATGTTTCTCACGAGCTCAAGACCCCGCTGGCGGTGCTGCGGGAGGGGACGGATCTGCTCTGCGAGCAGCTGGTCGGGCCTTTGACGCCGGATCAGCTGGAGATCTGTCAGATGCTTGACGAGAACAGTCGGCGCCTGCAGACCCTGATCGAGCGGCTGCTCGACTTCAACCGGCTCAGTCAGCAGGAGGCCTTCGAACTGGAGCCCGTCCCCCTGCTGCCGATGTTGTCGGAACTTTCTGCCGAGTACCGGCTGGCATTGGAGTCCAAGCAGATCCGTGTACACTTGCCGACCGTGCCGGTTACCCTGTGGGCGGAGCCCTACCGGCTACGACTGATCCTCGATAACCTCTTCTCCAACGCCGTCAGTTACGGCGCCAGCGGGGGCAATATCTGGATCAGGGCGGGGCAGGATGAACAGATAAGCTGGCTGGAAGTGGCCAACGAGGGGCCCAAGATCCCCGTGGCCGATCAGCAACGCATTTTTGAACCCTTCGAGCAGGGCAGCACAGTGCGGCAAGGTCTCTTGAAAGGCTCGGGCATGGGCCTCTCCATCGCCCGCGAGTCTGCCAACAGCCTGGGGGGGGAACTGGTTCTGGTAGAGGATGAACAGGCGGATGTCTGTTTCAGGTTGACGTTGAAATGAGGACTATGAAGATACAACGCGTATTTCCAGCTCTGATGGCAGGGCTGCTCGCGGGTTGCTCCTTGCTGCCGCAACAGGCACAGCGGGACTCCTCCGATATCGCTTTTGCCAAGCGGATGGAGTTTGCCAACAAGGAGATGCAGGTGCGTCTGCAATACTCCGACTGGCTGCTGGCCAGTCACCCCCAGCAACGGGTGCAGGAGCGTCAGCGTCTGAAAGGGGCCGACGATCTGGAGAGCCGGGTCAGTCTGGCGATGGTGGACTCCCACCCCGCCGAGTCGGTGGCCAATCGCACCGCCGGTCTGGCGCGCCTGAAGCAGATGCTGCCCGAACTGGGTCTCGATGCGCAGGCCTTTTTACGTAGCTGGATCGCCCTCGGCGAACAGCTGCTAGCTCGCGACAGCCGTCGCGATGACCAGAGTCAGGAGATCCAGCGGCTGCGCCGCCAGATCGAGCAGCTGACCGCTATCGACGACCAGCTCAACCAGCGCAAGCTGAACGAGAATCGTGAGGTAATACCATGAGCCGGATCCTGTTGGTGGATGACGACGTCAGCCTGCTCAAACTGATGAGCATGCGGCTGCGCAGTCAGGGTTATGAAGTAGATACCGCCGACAGTGCGGAAGGGGCCCTCGACCGGTTGCGTCAGCAACGGGCCGATCTGGTGCTGAGCGATCTGCGGATGGCCGGCATGGACGGTCTGGCGCTGTTCGAGCGGATCCAGGCCCAGTGGCTGGGTTTGCCGGTGATCATCATGACCGCCCACGGCACCATCCCGGACGCCATTCAGGCGACCCGCTCCGGGGTCTTCAGCTTTCTGACCAAACCCATCAACAAGGATGAGCTGTTCGCCACCATCGAACATGCGCTGAGCCTGACGCGGCCGAAACAGCAGCAGGAGTGGCAGTCGCTGATCCTGACCCGTAATCCCCAGCTGGAACAGTTGCTGATCCAGGCCCATAGCATTGCGACCATGGAGGTGCCGGTGCTGATCATGGGGCCGTCAGGCTCCGGCAAGGGGGCGATGGCGCAGGCGCTGCATCAGGCCAGCCAGCGGCGCGACAAGCCGCTCCATACCATCAACTGTGCCGCCATTCCGTGGGCGTCACTCGACTTGCAGCTGTTTGGTGAAGATGGCCAGTCAGGGCTGTTCGAGCAGGCCAAGGGGGCGACCCTGTTTCTCGACGAGATTGGCAGCCTCTCCGAATCCCTGCAGGCCAAGCTGCTGCAGGTGATGGAGGAGTATGGTCAGGGCACGCCGGAGGTGAGGGTGCTCAGCTCCAGCCATCAGGATCTGGTCAAGGCGATGGAGGAGGGGCGCTTTCGGGAAGATCTCTTCTACCGTCTCAACGTCGCCAATATCACCTTGCCGTCTCTCAGTGCCCGCAGCGAGGATATCCCCCTGCTGGCCCGTCAGGCGCTCGACGATTACCGCAGCCGCCACAGCGATTGCGCCGCCATGGGTTTTTCGCCCGAATCGCTGGCGATGCTGGCGGCCGCTGCCTGGCCTGGCAACGTGCGCCAGCTCTGCAACGTGGTGGAGCAGCTCGCCAGCCTCTGTTGCAGCCCGGTGATCGGGGTCTCCATGGTGGAGTCCGCCCTGAGTGGCGGCGGCGGCGGCATCCCCTCGTTCAACGAGGCGCGGGCCGAATTCGAGAAGGAGTATCTGATCCGCTTGCTGCGCACCACCGAGGGCAACGTGACCCTGGCGGCCAACATGGCGGGCAGAAACCGTACCGATTTTTACAAGTTATTGAATCGGCACGGTATCGAAGCAGCAAACTTCAAATCGAAGGGATAAATCAGGCGGGATCAACCACAGTCGGAGCGGCATCGGCTTTCTGAGTTTTATGGGAGAGCCAGAGGCCGCTCGCCTTCATCAGGTAACCGAACAAGGCGCCAATGATGAGGGAGGGCAGGATCAGCCGCCACTCGCCAGCTGCCCCGAAGGTGGCACAGCAACCGGCAAAGGTGCCGGGAATGTAGCCGAGCCACTGCTGCTTGGCCTGTACGCACATCAGGGTTGCGACCACCCCCGTCATCACGTAACCCGCCACGCCCGCCCCCCACAGACTGTCGCCATGGATCAGCAGCAGTGCCCACAGCATGCCGCTGGTGTTGCAGAAGATGGTCTGCAGCAGCGCCTTGTAGCCACCGCTTGACGCGAAATAGCTGGTGCAGCCGAGAAAGCCGACCCAGGAGATAAGGCCGAACGCGACGGCAATCCAGCCCCAGACGGCGGAGAGAATTCCAGTGGTGATGGCGATGGCGATCAGTGGGCTCATGGGGCGACTCTTCAGTTGGCTTCGCAAAATGGGCAGCCTACCCCCGGCAATCGGGGCGGCAAGCGGGGGCCGAATTGTGTGTGATCTTCATCACCCTTTTCAACTCAGGAATACGCTTGCGCTCGCGAAAAAAATTCATTGGTGACCGGCCTGACAGTCGGCCATAGTTAGAGGCCCTGTCCTGCTCATGGAGTGAGTCTGATGGCGCCAAATGTGATCGTTCCCCTGCTGGTGTTCGTAGTCCTGTTTCTGGTCGGCACCATGGCCAAGGCACTGCCCCTGCACCACATGATGTAAATTTGTGTGAAATAAAAATCTGCCGGGGCGGGTCTTATCCATATTGCCTCACTCAGCCCCGGGAGTTTTTCATGTTGATCAAGCGTCGTACCGCCCACCCCCTCACCGAACAGGATGTCACCCCGGAAGCCGTTTATCAGGACCGCCGCCTTATTCTCAAAGGGCTGGGTCTGGGCGCGGCCACCCTGGCGTTTCCCACTCAGGCCGGTGTACTCGATCTGCTGCGCGGTAAAGAGGATGCTCCCCAGTTAGCCACCAAACCGCTCAACAGCAAGCCTGCTGAGCGCCCGGCCAATCTGGTGCTGACACCGGAAGAGAAGGCCACCAGTTACAACAACTTCTATGAGCTGGGCACCGACAAGTCCGACCCGGCTCGCAACGCCCATTACCTCAAGCCCGAACCCTGGACCCTCAAGGTGGAGGGGGAGGTAGCCAAGCCTTTTACACTCGATGTGTGGGATCTCATCAACAAGAGCGAGCTGGAGGAGCGGATCTACCGGCTGCGCTGCGTTGAAGCCTGGTCCATGGTACTGCCCTGGAACGGCATCTCGCTGGCAGAGATCATCCGCCGTGCCGAGCCCACCAGTCGCGCCAAGTTTGTTGCCTTCGAAACCCTGTTTGATCCGAAACAGCTGCCGGGGCAGGCCTCCAGTCTGGGGGGCGGTATAGAGTATCCCTATGTGGAGGGGTTGCGTATCGACGAGGCGATGCACCCTCTCTCTTTCCTTGCGATGGGGCTCTACGGCAAGACTCTGCCCGCCCAGAATGGCGCGCCGATCCGGCTGGTAGTGCCGTGGAAGTATGGCTTCAAGAGCATCAAGAGCATCGTCTCGATCCGCCTGGTAGAGGAGATGCCGCCGACCACCTGGAACCTGCTGGCTCCCAACGAATATGGCTTCTACGCCAACGTCAACCCGCAGGTGGATCACCCGCGCTGGAGTCAGGCAAGCGAGCGTTTCATCGGCGAGGGTGGAGTGTTTGGCGCCAAGCGTCAGCCGACCCTGATGTTCAACGGCTATGGTGACGAAGTCGCCTCGCTCTATCAGGGGATGGATCTGCGCCAATGGTACTGAGATTGAAACCGGCCCATATCAGCGGCTTGCGGGCGCTGGTGCATCTGGGCTCCTTGGGTTTCCTGCTCTGGCTGGGGTTTGCCATTCCGGCAGGCCTGCTGGGGGGCGATCCGGTGCCCGAGCTCATCCACTACCTCGGCAAGGGGGCGCTCAACCTGCTGCTGCTCACCCTGCTGGTGTCGCCGCTGGCCAAGCGCTGGCGGCAGGGGCAGCTTATCAAGCTGCGCCGCCCCCTCGGGCTCTGGTGTTTTGCCTGGGCGCTGCTCCACTTCATGGCGTGGCTGGGGCTGGATCTGCAGTTTGACTGGGGCCTGATTGGCGGCGAGCTGGTTAAGCGCAGCTATATCGTGGTGGGGATGGTGGCCCTGTTGCTGCTTGCCGCCCTCAGCATCACCTCGCTGCCCGTATTGCAGCGCCGCATGGGTGCCGCATGGCAGAAGCTGCACAACTGGGTCTATGCCATCGCCCTGCTGGTGCCGGTGCATTACTGGTGGTCGCTCAAGAGTGGTTGGGGGGAGCCCCTCATCTACCTGCTGCTGGCCTGCGCCCTGCTCTGGCCGAGACGGGAGAAACTGCTGCGCCCCATGCGGGGACGCTGGAATGCAAAAGAGGCCTAATCGGCCTCTTGTTGTTTGATCTCGCCAGTGTAGGCATCGACGATGAGATGCACCTTCTGATCCTGGCGATTGAGGGTTTTGACCTCGAATTTGTCCCCTTCCAGCTCCACTTCCCGAATGTCGTGATACCCTTGCGCCAGCAGGAGTTTGACCAGCCCGGCCATGTCGAGACGGCTCTGGGCCGCCCAGCTTGTGGCACTCAACAGGCAAAGGATCAGCAGGAAACTGCGCGGGATCATATTCATTCCGGATTCATGGCTGGCAGACTATAAACGCCATTATGTTAGGTTTTTGGAGATGAATCATCCATGAATAGAGCGCTCCCTCTGCTTGGGTTATTGCTGCCGTTGCTGGCACAGGCGGTCACGCCTGATGAAGCCATGCTGCAGCAAGCTGTCCATGAGGGACGGGTTCGGCCCTTCCATGAAATGATGGAGGTGGCGGCCAGATTGCCGGTGCGGGTGTTGCGGGTGGATCTGGGGGAAGAGGATGGTATCTGGCTCTATGAACTGCGAGTCATCGATCGGGAGAACAGCGTGATTAAGGTAGCCTATCGGGCCGACAACCTTGAGCTGGTGTGGGCCAAGGGCCACCATCTGGAGCGGTTGTTCGAACCGCCCAAGCCCCCGGTCGAGGATGATGAATAACCCCTGTGTGGAAGCCTGTTCATGCGAATTCTGATTGTTGAAGACGAAAAAATTCTGGCTGGCCAGCTGGCCGAACAGCTGCGCCTCTCCGGCTTTGTCACCGATCTCTGCCACGATGGCAACGAGGCCGGTTTCCTCGGCGAGACCGAACCCTACGACGCCATCATTCTCGACCTCGGCCTGCCGGGGCGCGATGGCCTGAGCGTGCTGAAAGAGTGGCGCAGCAAGGGGATCGATACCCCTGTGCTGGTGCTGACCGCCCGCGGTCAGCTGCACGAGAAGATCGAGGGGCTCAACGCCGGTGCCGATGACTACCTTACCAAGCCGTTCCAGGTGGCCGAGCTGGTGGCGCGGGTCCATGCGCTGGTACGCCGGGCGGCGGGCAATGCCAGCTCCATTCTGGAGATTGGCGGGGTGCGCCTCGACATGGCGGCGTCACAGGTGTGGTACGAAGGGACCCCCATCAAGCTGACCGCCCACGAGTTCAGGGTGCTGGGTTACCTGATGCAGCATCGGGGCAAGGTGGTGTCGCGCAGCGAGCTGATCGACCACATCTATGCTCAGGATTTTGACCGTGACTCCAATACCGTGGAGGTGTTCATCGGCCGGATCCGCAAGAAAACCAACCCCGATCTGATTGAGACAGTGCGCGGCCTCGGGTACCGGATCAACGAATGAGGCTGGTGAGAACCCTGCGGGGGCGACTGGTCGCCATCGCGCTGGTGTGGTGCGGGCTGTTTCTGTTCGCCACCGGTTTCAGCCTGCAGACCATGATGCGCAACTACTGGCAGGAGGCGGAGGCCGACGGCCTTCGCCTGCAGCTTTATGATCTGCTCTCCCGGCTGGAAGTGGCCAAAACCGGCCTGCCGGTGGTCACCGGCTCCCTCTCCGATCCCCGCTTCAATCAACCCTACTCCGGCTACTACTGGCAGCTGGAGCTGGGCCGCGATGTGGTGGGGCGCTCCCGCTCCCTGTGGGATACCAACCTGAAGAGCGACGGCCTCAAGTCGGCGTTTGGCGATCCCGACCTCTTTGTCGGCAAGGGGCCCAACAAGGAGCCGCTGCTGATCATGACCCGCACCGTGCTGCTGCCCGGTTCGGATCGGGTCTTCACTCTGGTGATGGCCAAGGACAGCAGCGCCCTGACCCAGACCCTCAACAAGACCCGCATCAGCCTGTTCCTCGGTCTCGGCTTTGCCGCCGCCGGTCTGGTGCTCGGCTTCATGTTCCAGATCGTCTACGGCTTGCGGCCGCTGCACCTGCTGCGCCGCGAACTGGGACGGGTTCACGAGGGTCATCAGGAGGGATTCCGGCTGCGCTATCCGCTGGAGATCCAGCCGCTGGTGGAGGATATCAACCGGCTGCTGCACCACTACGGCGAGCTGCTGCAGCGGGCGCGATCCCACACCGGCAATCTGGCCCACGCCCTCAAAACGCCGCTTAGCATCATGCGCAATCAGGTGGCCCAGTTGCCGCCGGAAGATCAGGCTGCCATCGGCGAGCAGCTCGACCAGATCCAGCGCCATATCGACTATCACCTCGGCAAGGCGCGGGTGACCGGTGCCGCCAAGATCCTCGGGGTTTCTACCCCGGTGCGGGCGCGGGTGGAGTATATCTGCCGCGCCTTCTCCCGCCTCTATCCGGGCAAGACGGTGGATCTGCAAGTGCCCGCCAATCTGGCGGTCGGGGTGGAGGAGCAGGATTTCGATGAGATGGTAGGCAACCTGCTGGAGAACGCCTTCAAGTGGTCTGCCAGCGAGCTGCGCATCTCCAGCGCCGAGCTGGGGGGCTGGATCACCTTGCGTATCGAGGATGACGGCCCCGGCATGAGCGAGGATCAGATTGCCAAAGCGGTGCTGCGCGGGGTGCGGCTCGACGAGAAGGTGCCGGGCTCGGGCCTGGGTCTCAACATTGTCTCCGATCTGGCGGAAGCCTATCGGGGCAGTTTCATCATGGGCCGCGCCGAACTGGGCGGTCTGGCCGCCTCCCTCTCGTTGCCCAAGGTGGCAAGAGTCGAGAGCTAGGCATAACATATGGCATTTGTTTTAGCCTGAGGAAGAGAAGCATGACCGACGATCCGTGGGCACTGTGTCACCTTGACGATTCGTTTGATGCCTCTGTGCTGGGGGTCAAGGGCGCCCAGATCCAGTGGTTTGAAGACAGGGATGGCCTGATCGCGTTCCTTCTGGAAGATTTTGTCGACTTGCTGGCCGATGTGGGCGAGCTGGACGAGGAGCAGACCGAGCAGGCGCGCGAGCGCTTCACCCTGCTGGTGGAGCAGAGCTTCGACGATCGCACCCTGATGGATGCCATCAACGATCTCGCCTCCGGGCTGCGCCGCATCGCCTGGTTGGGGCCGCTCTCGGAGCTGGCCGAGATCAGTGACGAGTTTGCCTCCGGCCTGCGCCGCTATTTCTGGAGCCAGTACGACGGGGACGAAGATGACCCGGACGCCTGGGTGCCGGAAGAGCTGTGGCCACAACTGGTGGAGTGCGCGCAGGAGTATATGGAGGAAGGGGAGTTCTAAACCCGTCCCGACCATGCCTGCGCTTTGGCAGATAGATAAAGAAACGGCGCCTTGATGGCGCCGTTTTTATTGGGTGGCAATCGCCTTAGCCGTTGGCCGGTACCGCGTGGGCGGTGTTGGCTAGCACAGGGCCTGTGTACTTCTCGATCTGCAGCTGGGCCATGTGGCCGCAGTTGCCTTGCGCCAGACTGGACGAGCCTTCGTCGAAGGTGAGGCAGTTGACGTTGCCGTTCTTGCAGATGCTGCCCGCTTCGCCCGGCTTGGCCGGGTCATACCAGGCCCCTTCGCAGATCCGCACCACCCCTTGGCGCACATCCTCGGATAGCAGGGCGCCCACCAGGATCTGGCCGCGCTCGTTGAAGGCACGCACCAGATCCCCCTGGGCGATGCCACGAGCCTTGGCATCCAGCGGATGGATCATGATCGCCTCGCGGTCGGCGATGGCGAACTTGTCTCGCAGCGGAGTGTTGTCGAGCTGGGAGTGCAGCCGCTGGGTCGGGTGGGAGGTGTTGAGCGACAGCGGATAGCGCGCCGCCACCTCGCTCTTCACCCACTCCTTGGGCTCATACCACTTGGGATGGCCGGCGCAGTCGGCGTAACCCATCCCGGCTACCGTGTTGGAGAAGATCTCGATCTTGCCGGACGGGGTACCGAGCGGGTTGAGCAGCGGGTTCTCGCGAAAATCGGCGTGACGGATCCACTGGCGGTTGGCCTCGGGGATCGGGAAGCGGATGTAGTTGTTGGACTCCCAGAACATGTTGAACGGCGGCAGCGCGACGCGGGCGCCGCGGGCCTGCGCCGCCATGCCGTCGTACATCTGCTTGAGCCACAGCATCTCGTCCTTCCCTTCTGTGTACTGCTCCTGCACCCCCAGTTTGGCGGCGATGGCGCTGAAGATATCGAAGTCGTTGCGGGCTTCAAACTGGGGCGGCACGCACTGGTGCATCGGGAACACATAGCGCTGGGAGTAGTCGCCACCCATCTCCAGGTCGTTGCGCTCGTAGCTGGTGGTGACCGGCAGCACGATGTCGGCGTGCTTGGCAGTCGCCGTCCAGTAAGGCTCGTGAACGATCACGGTCTGCGGCTTACGCCACGCCTGCAGCAGGTTGTTGGTGTCCTGATGGTGGTGGAAGGGGTTGCCGCCCGCCACGTAGACCAGCTTGATGTCCGGATAGGTCACCTTACGGCCGTTGAAGTCGATGGTCTTGCCCGGGTTGGCGAGACAGTCGGCGATGCGGGCCACCGGGATCGGTGCCGGGCTGTTCTTCGGCGCGTTGCCGGCGGAGATACCGGCCAGAATGCCACCCTTGGCGGTGGGGCTGCCACCGGAGGAGTAGTGGTAGCTGAAGCCGTAGCCGCCGCCCGGCAGGCCGATCTGGCCCAGCATGGAGGCCAGAGTGACCAGCATCCAGTTCGGCTGTTCGCCGTGCTGCTGACGCTGCATCCCCCAACCGGCCATGATCATGGTGCGTTTGGCGGCCATGTCGAGGGCCAGCTGGCGGATCACCTTGGCATCGACGCCGCAGACGCTGCTCGCCCACTCGGCGCTCTTCGGCTGACCGTCATCCTTGCCGAGCAGGTAGTTCAGGAACTTGTCGAAGCCGACGGTGTAGCGATCGAGGAAGGCCTGATCGTGCTTCTTCTCGCTGTAGAGGGTGTGAGCGACACCCAGCATCATGGCCACGTCGGTGTAGGCGTTCGGGGCAATCCACTCGGCGCCGACCAGCTTGGCGGTCTCGTTGTAGATGGGGTCGATGCTGATGACACGGGTGCCTTTCTCTTTCAGCGCAATGAAACCGGCCTGACCTTCGTGATCCGGCATGTTCCAGCTGTTCTTCAGGGTGACTTGGGCGTTGACCCCCCACAGCACCACCAGTTCGGCGTTCTCGACCACGTTGGGCCAGGCGGTCTGCTGCTCGTACACCTCGATGGAGCCCATCACGTGGGACATGATCACCTGAGCCGCGCCGGTGGAGTAGTCACCGGCATAACCGGTGAAGCCGCCGGAGAGGTTCATCAGGCGGTGCAGCAGGGTACGGCTGTTGTGGAACATGCCGACGCTTTTCCAGCCATAGGAACCGGCGTGGATCGCCTGCGGACCGAAGTCACTCTGAACCCGCTGGATCTCGCCGGCCACCAGTTCGATCGCCTTGTCCCAGCTCACCCGCACCCACTCGTCGGCACCGCGCAGCTCGGGTTTGGCGCCCGGGCCATGCTCCAGCCAGCTTTTGCGCACCATGGGGTATTTGATGCGGTTTTTGGCGTGCACCTGGAACGGCGCCATGTCGATGAGATCGTTTGGCGCCGGATCATCGGCCACCGGCTGGACGCGCACCATGCGCCCATCTTCGACGATCGCCTCGAAAGCACCCCAGTGGGCGCCGGTCAGAATGCCCTTCTGGGCGGGCACCAGAGTCGGGAACTGATTCAATGCGGTGCTGATGGCTTGTGCCAGCGCACTCTTGGGAAAAATGCCGCCGAGCAGGGGCAGGGCTGCGCAGGCGCCGAGCCCCTTGAGCAGGTTGCGGCGGGACAGATTGGTCTTCTTGTCATTGAAAAAAGTCATAACGGTTTTCCTCTGTGCCAGCCTTAGTGGGCCGCGCTCATGTCACTGGCGTGTTTCTGGACATACTGGGTCAGCATGCGAGCCTGTTCCGGGGTCAGGGAGGTACGAGATTCCATCCCCTTGATGACGCCGATCCACTGGTTGGCATTGAAGTGATCCAGCGCGGTGAGGCCGTGGCAGCCGGTACAGTTGTTGGACATCAGGGTGGAGGCGTATTGCCACAGCTTGCCCTGATCGCCGATGAGCTGGCTCTGGTCGACCCAGGCGGTCAGCTTGACCTGATGCCAGGTGAGGTTGGTGGCGCTGTCGGTTTCGCTCTGGCCGGTGACCAGCGCTTTCTTGGCGGCATCGCCGACCAGTACGCTGAGGATCCGTTTGCCCGGTGCGGCGTAGAATACTTCGCTCACACCATCCTGTTGCCAGCCTTCGATCTGCACCTTGGCTCGGCCGTTTTCGTTGGCCAGCACTTCCACCTTGGTGGAGGGCATCAGGGTGCCTTCGTCGGTCTTGGCGGCAGCATCGAGGAACAGCGGGGTGGTGGCGATGGCGTAACGGGTGGTGACGTTGGCCGGGGTCTGGGCCGCAGCCTGCGCCAGCTCGCTGGCACCGGCGGCAGCCAGGCCGCTCATGTCAGGCATGATGTGGGCGACACCGCGGTGGCAGTCGATACAGGTCTGACCCTCCTTGATGGCGACCGGGTGCTCGGTGCGGGCATTGGGGCGCTGGGCCAGAATGTCCATCGCCTCGTAGCTGTGGCAGCTGCGGCAGGTGGCGGAGTCGTTGGCTTTCAGCTCGTCCCAGACGGACTGAGCCATTCGCAGCTTGTGGGCTTCATACTTTTCCGGGGTGTCGAGCGTGCCGATCGCCTCGTGATAGATATCCTTCACGGCGCGGATCTTGGTCCACAGGTAGGAGGTGGGGTCGCCCGGGATGTGGCAGTCGGCGCACTCGGCGCGGATCCCCTTGGTGTTCTGGAAGTGGACACTGCCCTGATACTCGGCGAGCGGAGTCTGCATGGAGTGGCAGGAGACGCAGAATTCGGTGGAGCTGGTCTTGTGCAGCACGGTCACGGTGACACCCAGTGCCGCGACACCCAGCAGGGCCCCGAGCAGCAGGAGCCAGAACCAGGTTTTTCTTATCAGTTTTCCAATCATGGCGGCGTTTTCCTACGGTCAATAATTACCTACATAGTACTAGTCCAATAGTAGTAGTAATGACAGGGATAAGGCGTTGACCTCCATCATGGTTTATATTTTTGATTGTTGTCACATTTTGTCTTTTGTTTTGTTATTGTCATATTTATCGAATTAAATTCAGTTGTTTTCTGTTTTATCTATTTGTGCACTTTCCGCGACAGCTGTTAGCCCCCTCGCAAAACCCCACAAGATTCGCTGATATAGTGAGCAGTGAGCCTCAACGGAGTGTCGCTGATGAGCCCTTTCTCACTGCTGTGTGTCGCCGCCAACGTGCAACTGCTGGCCGAATTCGAACAGGAGTTGGCTCCGCTGCTCGGCCATTTCGCGCTGGTGGTGGTGGTCGGTCAGGGATCGGCTGAGCTGGCCTTGGACGAGTTGGATCGCAAGGGGCAGCCACCCGCCGTGGTGGTGTGTGACAGCGAGCTGGGGGATGGGCGAGGGGCCGATTTTCTGATCCGCCTCGGCAGCCGTCACGAGGCGTGCCGCAAGATCCTGCTGGGTAGCCAGCCGGAGATGAAATCGATCATCGAGGCGGTCAATCTCGGTCGTCTCGACTACTACCTGCAACGCCCCTGGCGCGATGGTAGCTTGCGGCGGGCGGTGATCGAGCAGGCCAGCCACTTCGTGCTGCTCCAGCCCGACGCTGACCTGCTGAGCTATGCTGCCGTGCTCGACAACCAGAAGCTGCTGCGAGCCCATGTCGATCGCCAGTTGGCAGCCTATCGGCAGGGCTTTATGGATTACACCCACTGCAGCGATGAAGAACTCTCCCGGGTGGTGATCGACGGCCTCTACCAGTTTTTCGAGGGCAATGACGAGGAGCGGGTCTGCCGCCACTACAGTCCGGGCCATGTGCTGACCCGTGAGGGGGAGCCCAATACCTTCCTCTGGTTTATCGCCAGGGGGGAGGTGGTACTGCGCAAGCGGGACGAGCAGGGAATCGATCAGGAGGTGGTGCACTACCGCACCGGCTCGTTGGTGGGGGGCATGTCCTTCGTGACTGGCGAACCCGCCTTTACTACCGGCGTGACTCTGACCGGTGCTGAGGTGATCAAGCTCGACAAGCTGCAATTCTCCCGGGTGATGCAGGCGCGCAGCGAACTGCTCCCCTCCTTTACCAACCTGCTGCTGCGCCACTTCAACCGCCGTCTGCAAAACAGCATCCGCACCGAGATGCGGCTGCAACAGACCCTCAACTCCCTCGATGCCGCTCACGCCCAGCTAGTGGAGAGCGAAAAAATGGCGATGCTGGGTCAGCTGGTGGCCGGTGTTGCCCACGAGCTGAACAACCCGGTGGCGGCCATTATCCGTGGCAGCGAGACCCTGCGGGCCGCCATCCCCGATCTGGTCAATCTCGAACTGCCCGCCTCCATCAAGGGGCTGGGTAACCAGACCCTCTGTCAGGCGCTCTCCTCCCAGCCGGTCTCGACCAGCGAGATCCGTGACAAGACCCGGCAGGCTGAGGGGCGCTTTGGCGATCGCCAGCAGGCGCGGCTGGCGGTGCAGATGAATCTGGATGACGAGCTGAACTGGCAACGCTGGTTTGCCAGCCGCACTGCCGACGAGCGGGAGGCGCTGCTCTCCCGGCTGGAGCTGTTCCAGCAGACCGGCAGCTTCCTGCGCAATATCGAGGTGTGCGCCCGTCGCATCGGCGATCTGGTCAAGAGCCTCAAGCAGTATGCCCGGCAGGACAGGGATGAACCCTCGCTGGTGGACCTGCACGAGGGGCTGGAAGATACCTTGATGATTTTCGAAAACCGCCTCAAGCATCATGATCTCTGCAAGGAGTACCAGCCGCTGCCGCTGGTGCGCTGTCACCCCATCGCCCTGCAGCAGGTGTGGACCAACCTGATCGCCAACAGTCTGGATGCCATGAGCGGCCCGGGGCGACTCACCATTCGCACCGGGTTGCTGGATCCCGAGTGGGTCATGGTGGAGATAGAGGATAGTGGTTGCGGCATCGAGCCCGAGCTGTGGCAGCGGATCTTCGATCTCAACTTCACCACCAAGCGGGAGGGCCATTTCGGCCTCGGGATTGGTCTGAGTGTCTCGTTGCAGATAGTTCAGCAGCACCACGGCCGGATCGAGGTGGCCTCCGAACCGGGCCGTTACACCCGGATGCGGGTCTGTCTACCGCTGGACGGCATGGGGCAGGCCGGTTACGGGGGCGAACCTCATCACAACAAGGAGCATGCGGCCTGAGCCGTCGCCAGCATCAAACGCGCGGCGTGCCAAACCATGTCGCCAAGGAGGAGCAATGAACAAACACTATCTGATCCTGTGTGTGGACGATGAGCGGGAGGTGCTGGATGCGGTGATCCACGATCTCGCCCCGTTCCGTTCCCACTTCGAACTGGAAGCCGCCGAGAGCGTCGATGAGGCGCGAGCGGTGGTGGAGGAGTGGGAGAGCGACGGCAACAAGCTGGCGCTGATCCTCTGTGACCACATCATGCCGGGAACCCTGGGGGTCGATTTTCTGGTGGAGCTGAACCGGCGTGCCACCACCCGCGCCAGCCGCAAATTGCTGCTGACCGGACAAGCGGGGCTGGAGGCCACCGTCGAAGCGGTCAATCGCGGGGGATTGCACTACTACCTTGCCAAGCCGTGGAAGCTGGAGACCTTGCAAGAGGCGGTGCGCGAACAGCTGACCGACTACCTGCTGGCGGAAGATGGCGAAAATGCCTTCCACTATGCGCCGCTGCTCAATCAGGCGCGGCTGTTTGCCGCCATCCACGATCACCCGTTCGACGAATAGGGGCAGTTGGGCTTTCGCGGTGGCAGTTGTATACTGTCTGCATATACAGTATTGCAGGTAGCTACCGATGCGACTCTTTATCGCCGAGAAGCCCACGCTGGGCCGCGCCATTGCCGATGCCCTGCCCAAGCCCCACAAGAAGGGCGACGGTTTTATCGAAACAGCCCAAGGGGATGTGGTCACCTGGTGCATCGGCCATCTGCTGGAGCAGGCCGAACCCGATGCCTATGACGCTGCCTTCAAGCAGTGGCGGATGGAGCATCTCCCCATCATCCCCGCCCAGTGGCAGCTGGTGGCCAAGCCCAAGACCAAAACCCAGCTCACCGTCATCAAGCGACTGATCAAACAGGCGGACTGCGTGGTCAACGCCGGTGACCCGGATAGGGAAGGGCAACTGCTGGTGGACGAGGTGATCGACTTTCTCGGCTACCCGAAAACCAAGCCGGTGCAGCGCTGCCTCATCAGCGATCTCAACCCGCCTGCGGTGCGCCGCGCTCTCGAGAAGCTGAGGGACAACAAGGAGTTCGTGCCGCTGGCGGTCTCCGCGCTGGCCCGCAGTCGGGCCGACTGGCTCTACGGCATCAACATGACCCGCGCCTACACTCTGCTCGGGCGCAAGGCCGGTTGCAGTGAGCTGCTCTCGGTTGGCCGGGTGCAGACCCCGCTGCTGGGGCTGGTGGTGCGGCGGGATCTCGAGATCGAGGCCTTCGTGCCCAAACCCTTCTACGAGGTGCTGGCCCATCTGCTGACCGACGGCAACGAGCGCTTCACCGCCAAGTGGCTGCCGTCGGAAGCCTGCCTGCCGTGGCAAGATGAGGAGGGGCGGGTGCTCAACCGGGCGCTGGCCGACAAGGTGGTGAGTCGGATCAACGGTCAGCCCGCACAGGTCGAATCGGTGGAGGAGCAGGCCCGCAAGCAGGCGGCGCCGCTGCCCTACAACCTCTCCAGCCTGCAGATCGATGCCGCCAAGCGCTTCGGCATGGATGCCAAGCGGGTGCTCGACATCTGCCAGAGCCTCTACGAGCGTCACAAGCTCATCACCTATCCGCGCTCCGACAGCCGCTATCTGCCGACCGACCATTTCAAGCGGGCTGAGCAGGTGCGCAGTGCCATCGCCGCCACAGCGCCCGCGCTGGCCAAGGCAGTTGCCGAGACAGACGGCAAGATCCGCAGCAAGGCGTGGAACGACAGCAAGGTGGATGCCCACCACGCCATCATTCCCACCGAGAAGCAGGGCAACCCCGCCACGCTGGGGGCCGACGAGGCGAAGCTCTATGGCCTGATTGCCCGCCAGTATCTGCTGCAGTTCTATCCCCCGTTCGAATACAACGACAGCAAGGTGCTGCTGCGCATCGCCGGTGGCCTGTTTCAGGCCAAGGCGCGCCGCATTCTGAAAGCGGGTTGGAAGGCACTGCTCGGGGTCGAGGAGGATGACGACGAAGAGAAGGCGGGCACGTTGCCGGCTCTCAAAGAGGGGGAGCAACTGCTGTGCGAGCGGGGCGAACTGCTGGAAAAGATGACCCAGCCGCCCAAGTCGTTCACCGATGCCACCCTGCTGGCGGCCATGACCGGCATCGCCCGCTATGTGCAGGATCCCGAGATCCGCAAGACCCTGCGCGACACCGATGGCCTCGGCACAGAAGCGACCCGTGCCGGTATCATCGACCTACTGTTCAAGCGCCGCTTTCTGGTGCGTCAGGGCAAGAGCATCAAGGCGACCCCGACCGGGCGGGCGCTGGTGCAGGCGCTGCCTGCGACGGCCACCACGCCGGATATGACGGCGCTGTGGGAGCAGAGCCTCGGCCAGATCGCCGAACGCCACGGCAGCTATCAGCAGTTTATGGGGCCGCTCACCGATCAGCTTAACGGCCTGATTGAAGGGGCGCGGCAGGACTCCGGCGCCAGCTTCAGCGCCCTGCCCAAGGAGGCGCCGGGTGCCGGCAAGCGGCGTTTTACCAGGCGCAAGAGTTCGGCGGCCAGCACGACTGGCGGGCCCCGACCGCGCAAGACGACCAGCAAGCGCCAGACCAGGGCTGCATAACGAAAAAAGGCGCCCATCCTGGGCGCCAAAGGCATTGTTGTCAGGCTGCCTTAGTGGACAAGCTGGCACGGATCCTGTGCTGGTAGTGCAGAACCACACCGAGAAACACCAGATCCTTGAACAGGAAGAATTCGGTGACTGGCACGCCGTCAACCATCTTCCAGACACCTGTCAGGGTCAGCAGGAAGCTCAGCGTCGCCAGGAAGGTGACGATAGCCCCCATGCTGCACCAGTAACCGATGCGAGGTTGCCACAGACCCACAACCAGCCCGATGGCAATCACTATCTCGACCACCCCGATCAGGTTCGATACGCTTTGTTCCGACAGGGGGCCATAGAGCCAGCTCATCAAGGGGTGGCTGGCTACCAGTGGTTTGATGGCGGCTGCCTCTGTCGGGGTAAACTTGAAGACGCCGATCCAGAGCAGGGTCAATACCACGCCCGCCAGGGCGACCAGAAAGCCTTTGTCATGTTGCTGCATGGGGGGCTCCTTGTTTAAGGGGTCAGAGTGACGGGCGGGAAGTCGATCTCGGTCTCTGCCAGGTGGTTGCCATAGTTGGTCAGGGTATTGACCACCACCTGGCCGAGCACCTCCAGCAGCAGCTCGTCATCTACGCCTGCGGCCCGGGCGCTAGCAAGCTGCTCGTCACTGATCACTCCGCGCTGACTGACCAGCGCCGTTGCCAGTTGCAGCAGGGCGTGATCAAGGGGAGCCGAGGCCTGGCCGAGCCGGGCAGCCCGGATCTCCTGTGCCGAGAATCCGGCCTTGCCCGCCAGTAGTGTGTGGGCAGACAAACAGTATTGGCAGGCGTTGGCTTGACCTATGGCCAGAGCCAGCAACTCCCGTTGTGGGGCAGTGAGGCGCCCCTTGCCAAGCGCCTCGGCAAAGGCCAGGAAGCCATTGAGCAGGGCTGGCGAGTGGGCCAGGGTGGCGTAGAGGTTGGGCACCATACCCAGATTGCGGTGCAGGGTGGCCAGGGTCTGGGCGGCTGCGGGTTGCGGCTGGGATACGGGTTGGATACGGCTCATGATCTTCTCCTGTGGTAGTGAAGGTACGGGAGACAGTGTGCCGTCATTCGTGATACGGTTTATCACTTATCGTCTGCAAATAAATACTATTCGTCTCAAATATGGATCCGCTCTCTGCCCTGTTGGTTCATGCCTCCCCCGAAGCCAAGATCTTCTTCGCCGGCAACCTGTGCCAGAACTCCTCCAGTGATGATTACCCGAGTGGCGGACATCTTCATCTGCTGCGCAGCGGTGCCGTCATGCTGCGTGAAGAGGGGGGGGCCAGCTTGCTGCTCGAGGAGCCGACCCTGATCCTGTTCCCTCGGGGACGTCCTCACAAGCTTGAACCCAGAACGTTGGGGGGTTGCGATCTGGTGTGTGCCAATGTCGCATTCGGCAAGGGGGGCGCATCGCCGTTGCAACTGGCATTACCGGGCTCGCTGGTGCTGCCGCTACGTGAGTTGCCTGCCCTGACGCCGGTGCTGAGTCAGCTGTTTGACGAGGCGTTTCACCCCCGCTACGGGCAGGATCCGCTGATCTCCCGCTTGCTGGAGATACTGTTGATCCTGCTGCTGCGTCATCTGGTCGAGCAAGGGGTGTGTCAGCAGGGGATGCTGGCAGGTATTTCCGATCCCCAGTTGGCCAAGGCGATCTCGGTGATGCATCAGCGTGGGGATGAACCCTGGACGGTGGCCACGCTGGCGCGGGAGGCCGGCATGTCGCGGGCCCGCTTTGCCGCGAGGTTTCAGGAGCGGGTTGGTCAAGCGCCGCTTGGTTATCTGACCCGCTGGCGCATGGCGCGCGCCTGCCAGCAACTGCTGGCGGGGGAGCCCATGGTGCAGGTGGCGCTGGGTGCGGGATACAGCAGCAGTGTTGCCTTTGGTAGGGCATTCGAGCGGGAACTGGGGGTGAGCCCGGGGCGCTGGCTCAAGGCGCAGCAACAAGCCGAATAAAAAAACGGGGCAGCCAGTGGCTGCCCCGTGTTCATGGCTGGTCAGCCGGTATAGACGTTCTCTTCCGGATAACGGATGCGGGTCGCGACCGGGCGGGCCAGCATAAAGGCCAGGGTCAGAGGGCCGAGACGGCCGCAGATCATCACCAGCACCAGGATCAGCTTGCCCGGCTCGCTCAGGGAGGCGGTGATGCCGGTGGAGAGGCCGACGGTGGCAAATGCCGAGATGGTCTCGAACATGATTTTGTCGAACGGCAGATCCTCGGTCACCATCAGCAGGAACATCGCCAGCATCAGCACCATGGTGCTGACGATGATGATGGCCAGCGAGCGTGTCACGATCTGGGGCGACAGGGTGCGGCCAAAAGCGGTGACATGGGGTCGTTTGGTCAGAAACGCCTTGGTCGCCAGCAGCACGACCGCGAAAGTGGTGACTTTGATACCACCACCGGTGGAGGTGGCACCGGCACCGATAAACATCAGCATCATCAGGAACAGCAACGCCGCCGGGGTCATCAGCCCGATATCTATGGTATTGAAACCGGCGGTACGGGCACTGGCAGACTGGAAGAAGGCCGCCAGCAGCTGGCCACCGATACCGGCCTTGCCGAGGGTGCCGGGGTTGTTGTGTTCCAGCAGCCAGAACATCAAGGTACCGGCCAGCAGCAGCGCCGGGGTCATCAGCAACATCAGCTTGCTGTGCAGCTTCAGCTTGCGCCAGCGGCGGTTGCGCACCAGATCGACGATGACGGTAAAGCCGATCCCCCCCAGGATCAGCAGACCGGCGATGGTCAGGCTGATGATGGGGTCGTCCCTATAGTCGATGAGGTTGTTGGCAAAGAGCGAAAACCCGGCGTTGTTGAAGGCCGATACTGCGTGGAAGAAGCTGACATAGAGGCCGTGCACCCAACCCATCTCGGGCACCCAGCGGATCGCCATGATGCCGGTACCGATCAGTTGGGCGATAAAGGCGAACAGCACGATCCGTTTGACCAGCTGAATGATGTTGACCGAGCCTTCCTGTCCCAGCGCCTCCTTGGCCAGTACCTGTTGGCGTAGGCCGACCCGTTTGCTGAAGATGGCGATCAGCAGTAGGGTCATGGTCATCTGGCCCAGACCACCGATCTCCATCAGCATCAGCAGGAAAATCTGCCCCTGCAGGGTGAAGGCGGTGCCGGTATCCACCACGCCAAGACCTGTCACGCTGATGGCCGAGGTGGCGGTAAACAGGGCGTTGACGAAGGTGACCTCGCCATTGTGGCTGGAGGGTTGCACCAGAAAGATGGTGCCAATCAGCAGAATGATCAGAAAGCTGCCGAGGATCAGCCGGGCTTCGCTCCAGCGAGAGTCCTGCTCCCGATGGAGGGCGAAGGCGTAGCTGCTGCGCCAGTTGATCATAGGGTTTCGAGCCAATGGTCGATGGCGTGCTTGTTGCCCGCCAGGATCAGGATGTCGCCCAGTTGCAGCTCCATCTTGCCGGTCAGCACGTTGTGCAGCACATCACCACGCTTGATGGCGAGCAGCTGGAAATCGCTCTGTTGCAGCAGGTGGAAGTCGCCCAGTTCCCGGCCGTTCTGTTGCAGGCCGATCACGAACTCGGTCAGCACCATGTCGTGGCCCAGCTCCAGATAGTCGAAAAGCCGGTTGTCCAGCATGCTCTGGGCGACCCGGCGGCCCATGTCCCACTCTGGGTTGATCACCTTGTCGGCGCCCACTTTCTGCAGGATCTTGGCGTGGAACTTGTCACGCGCCTTGACCCACACCTTCTTCACGCCCGCCTCTTTCAAGACGAGGGTGGTGAGGATGCTGGTCTCCAGGTTGTCACCGATGGCAACGAAGACGATATCGAAATTGGCCAGTCCCAGCTCGGCCACGGTGGCCTCGTCGGTAGCATCCGCCACGATAACGTGATTGCAGAGGGCTGCGATTTGCCGGGTCTTGCTCTCGTCGATATCGATGGCCAGTACTTCGGCATCTTGCCGTTGCAGCTCTTCGCACAGGGCGCTGCCAAACAGGCCCAGGCCGATGACGGCAAACTGGTTGTTCATGAGTTATTCCTCAGCAGTTGAAGTCGCCTACTCTAAACCACTGCTATTCCCCCGAAAAGGGCTCGGGTTTTTCGTCATGGGGTAACTTGAGGTAGACTGCGCCCTTGCACCAAGCCGGGATAGACCGATGAAACTGAATGCCAACGCCTCCTTGTTGAAGCTCAACACCCTTGCCCTCGATGCGTACTGCCTCTGGCTGGCCGAGGTGGAGCAGGTTGCCGATCTGGCGACCCTGCGTGCCGATCCGCAGTTCAACCAGCTGCCGCGCCTCAATCTGGGCGGCGGCAGCAACATGCTCTTCACCACCGATTTTCTCGGTCTGGTGGTGCTCAACCGGCTCAAGGGGATTACCGCTGAAGATGGTGGCGATCACTGGTTGCTCCATGTGGCGGCCGGTGAAGATTGGCATCAGCTGGTGCGCCATACCTTGCAACAGGGCTGGTTCGGGCTGGAGAATCTGGCGCTCATTCCCGGTACGGTCGGTGCCGCGCCGGTGCAGAACATCGGTGCCTATGGCGTTGAGCTGGCCGACTTCTGTTCCTATGTCGAGGCGTTCAACTGGCAGAGTGGCGAGATTGAGCGGATCGCGGCGGCAGAGTGCCGCTTCGGTTATCGCGACAGCATCTTCAAACACGAGTATCAGGATTCCCACCTGATCACCGCCGTCGGGCTCAAACTGCCCAAGGCGTGGCAACCGGTGCAGGGCTATGGCCCACTTGCGGCGCTCGGTGACGCGCCTTCGGCGCAGGCCATCTTCGATACAGTCTGTGCCACCCGCATGACCAAGTTGCCGGATCCCGCCGTACTCGGCAATGCGGGCAGCTTCTTCAAAAATCCGGTGGTGCCTGCCGCGCTGGCGGAGTCGCTCAAGTCGCGCTACCCGCAGATGCCCTGCTATCCGGCTGGAGAAGGGCAGGCCAAGCTGGCGGCGGGCTGGCTCATCGATCAGTGCGGTCTGAAAGGTTTCGCCATTGGCCGCGCCGCCGTCCATCAGGAGCAGGCGCTGGTGCTGGTCAATCTGGGGGGCGCCAGTGCCATGGAGCTGATCGCGCTGGCGGCTCATGTCCGTGACAGCGTGGAGCAGACGTTTGGCGTGGTGCTGGAGCACGAAGTGCGTTTTATGGGTGCGCACGGTGAAACCTGGCTCGACGAGGTGCTCTCATGACGTTGACTCCCATCAGACAGACCCTGATCACCCTGCTTAGCGACGGCCAGTTTCACTCCGGCGAACAGCTGGGTGAGCAGCTCGGCATCAGCCGGGCTGCGGTAAGCAAACACATGGCGGCGCTCAAGGAGCTGGGGCTGGATCTCTTTAGCCTGACCGGCAAGGGTTACCGGCTGGCGGTACCGATGGCGCTCTATGATCAGGCCACCTTGCAGGCACTGGCCCCGATGGCGCCGGTGCACTGTTTTCCGGTCATCAGCTCGACCAACCAACACCTGCTTGATCGGGTCAATGAGCTGCGCTCTGGCGAGAGCTGTCTGGCCGAGTGTCAGACAGCCGGGCGCGGTCGTCGTGGCAAACCCTGGATTTCGCCGTTCGGTTGCCAGCTGATCCTCAGCATGTACTGGCGACTCGAACAAGGCATGGCGGCGGCCATGGGGCTGAGTCTGGCGGTCGGCGTGGCAGTGGTTGAAGCGCTGGAGTCCCTTGGTTATCAGGGGGTCGAGCTCAAGTGGCCGAACGACCTCTACTATCAGGGCCGCAAGCTGGCGGGCATTTTGGTAGAGATGAGCGGTAGCGCCGGTGCCAGCTGTCATCTGGTGATCGGCATCGGTCTCAATCTGGCGATGCCTGCCCGTGAAGGGGAGAAGATCGATCAGGCCTGGGCCGAGCTGCGCCACATCAATCCCGAGCTGGTCGATCGCAATCAGTTGGCAGCCCGGATGATCGTCCATCTGCAGCGGGCGCTGCACACCTTTGAGCAGCAGGGGTTGGCAAGCTTTGTCGATGAGTGGAATCGGCTCGATCACTTTGCCGGTCGCCCGGTGCGCCTGCTGATGGGAGATCAGGAGGTCCGCGGCATCGCCCGTGGCATCGACGATCGCGGCGCCCTGCGACTGGAGACAGCTGAAGGGATCAAATTCTATCTGGGGGGCGAACTCTCCCTGCGCCGGGGCGACTGAGGGTCAGCAAGGCCGCTCATGATACCAAACAAGAAGAGGGGGCCCGCGGGCCCCCTCTTCGTTATCCGGCAACCGACGTCATCATTTGCGCAGCTTGATCTGCTCGATGGCGTGCTCATGGCCCTTGGTCATGATCAGGTTGGCACGCTCACGTGTTGGCAGGATATTCTCTTGCAAATTCAGATAGTTGATATCTTGCCAGATGTTGCTGGCGATCTGGGTCGCCTCACTCTCCGCCAGTTTGGCGTAGTTATGGAAGTAGGAGTCGGGATCCGAGAAGGCGCCGCTGCGGAATTTCAGGAAGCGTTCGATATACCAGGTACGCAGCAGTTCGGCATCGGCATCCACATAGATGGAGAAGTCGACGAAGTCCGACACGAAGACCCGATGGGGCTCCTGAGGGTAATCCATGCCGCTTTGCAGCACATTGAGCCCTTCCAGGATCAGGATGTCCGGCTGCTCCACCACCTTCTTCTCATCGGGAATGATGTCGTAGATAAGGTGGGAGTAAACCGGCGCTTCGACCTTCTCGTGACCGGCGCGGATGTTGGCGACAAATTCCACCAGATGGCGGATATCGTAGGATTCCGGGAACCCCTTGCGACGCATCAGGCCGCGCTCTTCCAGTACCTTGTTGGGATAGAGGAAGCCGTCGGTGGTGACCAGCTCCACCCGCGGATGTTCCGGCCAGCGCTCCAGCAGGGCCTGCAGAATACGGGCCGTGGTACTTTTGCCCCCCGCAACGCTGCCGGCAATGCTGATGATATAGGTGCCCTTGCCGCGGGACTGGCCGAGGAACTGCTCCAGCACCCGGCTGCGACGCTGTTTGGCTTTGACATAGAGATTGAGCAGGCGGGAGAGAGGCAGATATATCTCTTCCACTTCCCGCAATGACACCTTCTCGTTGATCCCGCGCAGGGTCTGCAGATCGTGTTCGGTCAGGGTCAGGGGGACCGAATCGCGCAATAACGCCCATTGTTCGCGGGTGAATTGCAGATAGGGGTTATGCTCTGTCGTCATGGTGTCATCACTGTTTCTTGGGCACGGCGACCATACACCAAGGGTGGGGGAGCGACAAGGGACGCAGCAGGATTGGCTTGTTTGCCCCCGCTTTTTTGCAAACTTCCCAGCAATAAAGCATATTTTGCCGGGTTCAATGGTTGCATCCCCCAAAACCTTACAATAAAATGCGCGACGCTTGACTGTCTGTCGTCTATTTGCCGTGCAAAAGCGATAAACACAACGGGTGCAAGCAGAATTACCGTTGTGACAATCTGGCGTATGGAGGGGTTCCCGAGCGGCCAAAGGGATCAGACTGTAAATCTGACGGCTCTGCCTTCGAAGGTTCGAATCCTTCTCCCTCCACCATATTTCTCTGCGGTTTGAGTTCTTTGGGTTAGAGAAATGCGGGCATCGTATAATGGCTATTACCTCAGCCTTCCAAGCTGATGATGCGGGTTCGATTCCCGCTGCCCGCTCCAAGATGCTGATATGGCTCAGGCGTTAGCAGAGCCGCACCCTAGGGTGAGTTCGGCAAGCGAACCAGCCATCAGTACCTCTCTCTTTCCCACCAGATTCAAATCCATCATATAAACTGTTCTGTGGTTAGCTTGCCACCGCGTACTCAGCGTTAGTTTAGAGGGACGATCATGTCTAAAGAAAAATTTGAGCGTAATAAACCGCACGTTAACGTGGGTACCATCGGCCACGTTGACCACGGTAAAACCACCCTGACTGCAGCTATCACCAACGTGCTGGCCAAGCACTTCGGTGGTAAAGCTTTCGCCTTCGACCAGATCGACAAGGCACCGGAAGAGCGTGAGCGTGGTATCACCATCAACACCTCCCACGTAGAATACGACACCGCTACCCGTCACTACGCCCACGTAGATTGCCCGGGTCACGCCGACTACGTTAAAAACATGATCACCGGTGCTGCCCAGATGGACGGCGCGATCCTGGTAGTAGCAGCGACTGACGGCCCGATGCCGCAGACTCGTGAGCACATCCTGCTGGGTCGTCAGGTTGGTATCCCGTACATGATCGTGTTCATGAACAAGTGTGACATGGTTGATGACGAAGAGCTGCTCGAACTGGTCGAGATGGAAGTTCGTGAACTGCTGACCGAGTACGACTTCCCGGGTGATGACCTGCCGGTAGTTCGTGGTTCTGCACTGAAAGCGCTGGAAGGCGACGCTCAGTGGGAAGAGAAGATCATCGAGCTGGCTGGCCACCTGGATACCTATATCCCGGAGCCGGAGCGCGCGATTGACCAGCCGTTCCTGATGCCTATCGAAGACGTATTCTCTATCGCTGGCCGTGGTACTGTAGTTACCGGTCGTGTAGAGCGCGGTATCGTTAAAGTAGGTGAGACTGTAGAAATCGTTGGTATCAAAGATACCGTTTCTACCACCTGTACCGGTGTTGAAATGTTCCGCAAACTGCTGGACGAAGGTCGTGCAGGTGAGAACATCGGCGCGCTGCTGCGTGGTGTTAAGCGTGAAGACGTAGAGCGTGGTCAGGTACTGGCCAAGCCGGGTTCTATCAAGCCGCACACCAAGTTCGAATCTGAAGTATACGTACTGTCCAAAGAAGAAGGTGGTCGTCATACCCCGTTCTTCAAAGGCTACCGTCCGCAGTTCTACTTCCGTACTACCGACGTGACCGGTACCATCGAACTGCCGGAAGGCGTAGAGATGGTAATGCCGGGCGACAACATCAAAATGGTTGTTACCCTGATTGC
>NZ_JBFODS010000099.1:0-20241 GCF_040908445.1 Aeromonas sp. R10-2
GGTACCATCGGCCACGTTGACCACGGTAAAACCACCCTGACTGCAGCTATCACCAACGTGCTGGCCAAGCACTTCGGTGGTAAAGCTTTCGCCTTCGACCAGATCGACAAGGCACCGGAAGAGCGTGAGCGTGGTATCACCATCAACACCTCCCACGTAGAATACGACACCGCTACCCGTCACTACGCCCACGTAGATTGCCCGGGTCACGCCGACTACGTTAAAAACATGATCACCGGTGCTGCCCAGATGGACGGCGCGATCCTGGTAGTAGCAGCGACTGACGGCCCGATGCCGCAGACTCGTGAGCACATCCTGCTGGGTCGTCAGGTTGGTATCCCGTACATGATCGTGTTCATGAACAAGTGTGACATGGTTGATGACGAAGAGCTGCTCGAACTGGTCGAGATGGAAGTTCGTGAACTGCTGACCGAGTACGACTTCCCGGGTGATGACCTGCCGGTAGTTCGTGGTTCTGCACTGAAAGCGCTGGAAGGCGACGCTCAGTGGGAAGAGAAGATCATCGAGCTGGCTGGCCACCTGGATACCTATATCCCGGAGCCGGAGCGCGCGATTGACCAGCCGTTCCTGATGCCTATCGAAGACGTATTCTCTATCGCTGGCCGTGGTACTGTAGTTACCGGTCGTGTAGAGCGCGGTATCGTTAAAGTAGGTGAGACTGTAGAAATCGTTGGTATCAAAGATACCGTTTCTACCACCTGTACCGGTGTTGAAATGTTCCGCAAACTGCTGGACGAAGGTCGTGCAGGTGAGAACATCGGCGCGCTGCTGCGTGGTGTTAAGCGTGAAGACGTAGAGCGTGGTCAGGTACTGGCCAAGCCGGGTTCTATCAAGCCGCACACCAAGTTCGAATCTGAAGTATACGTACTGTCCAAAGAAGAAGGTGGTCGTCATACCCCGTTCTTCAAAGGCTACCGTCCGCAGTTCTACTTCCGTACTACCGACGTGACCGGTACCATCGAACTGCCGGAAGGCGTAGAGATGGTAATGCCGGGCGACAACATCAAAATGGTTGTTACCCTGATTGCGCCGATCGCAATGGACGACGGCCTGCGTTTCGCTATCCGTGAAGGTGGCCGTACCGTAGGTGCTGGTGTTGTAGCTAAAGTTATCGCTTAATCTTTGGCTTACATAAATAAAGCAAAGCCCCTATAATAGGGGCTTTCTTGTGTAGGGGCGTAGTTCGAATTGGTAGAACAGCGGTCTCCAAAACCGATGGTTGCGGGTTCGAGTCCTGCCGCCCCTGCCATATACCTCGTCTCGTACGGGGCTTTTGTGTCTTTGGTTACGTCAGATACAGGTGGGTTGTATGAGTGTTAGTTCTGAGAGCCAGGGCGGAAGCAAGGATACCCTGCTTTGGGGCCTGGTTTTCATTATCCTGGCGGCCGCTGTAGTGGGTAATTACCTGCTCAACGATGTTGTCGCTGCCGTCCGCGCCTTGGGTGTGGTCGTTGTCATTGCTGCTGCTGGTGCAGTAGCCCTGCAAACCACCAAGGGAAAGGCAACACTGGCATTCGCCCGTGAGTCTCGCCTGGAAGTCCGCAAGGTCGTATGGCCGACCCGTCAGGAAGCCATTCAGACAACCCTGATTGTGCTGGCGGTGACCGCCGTGATGGGGCTGCTGCTGTTCGTTCTGGACGGTGCCTTGGTCTGGTTGGTCAACCTGATTACCGGTGTGTAAGGATAAGCCATGACTGAACAACGTGAACAACGTATGAGATGGTATGTCGTGCAGGCTTTTTCCGGCTATGAAGGCCGTGTAGCCAAGTCCCTGCGTGAACATATCAAGATGCATGGCATGGAAGACATGTTCGGTGAAGTACTGGTCCCGACCGAAGAAGTGGTCGAGATGCGTGCTGGCCAGAAGCGCAAGAGTGAGCGCAAGTTTTTCCCGGGTTATGTCCTGGTCCAGATGATCATGGATGAAACCACATGGCACCTGGTGCGTAACGTACCGCGCGTCATGGGCTTCATCGGCGGTACTTCCGACCGTCCGGCACCGATCTCCGACAAAGAGGCCGATGCCATCCTGAACCGTCTGCAGGATGCCCACGACAAGCCGCGTCCGAAAACCCTGTTTGAACCGGGTGAAATGGTGCGGGTTGCCGATGGTCCGTTTGCCGACTTCAACGGTACCGTTGAAGAGGTCGATTATGAGAAGAGCCGCGTGAAGGTCTCTGTACTGATCTTCGGTCGTTCTACTCCTGTTGAACTGGATTTTGGTCAGGTCGAAAAGGGCTGATTGAATTCTGTACGTTTAACGGTTGTCAGGGGCAGCTAATATCTCTATAATTCGCTGCCCCTTTATTAGTTGGGGAGCCGTTTGCAGGAGCAAGTCTCCGAGGCGCTAGAACCCATTTTTGAGGTATTTTCCTAATGGCTAAGAAAGTCACAGCTTATATCAAGCTGCAGGTTGCTGCTGGTGCAGCCAACCCGTCTCCTCCCGTTGGTCCTGCACTGGGTCAACACGGTGTTAACATCATGGAATTCTGTAAGGCGTTCAACGCTCGTACAGAGAAGCTGGAAAAAGGTTCACCGACTCCGGTCGTGATCACCGTTTACAGCGACCGTTCCTTCACCTTCGAAACCAAGACTCCGCCTGCTTCCTTCCTGCTGAAGAAAGCTGCTGGCATCAAGTCTGGTTCTTCCAAGCCGAACAAAGACAAGGTTGGTAAGGTGACCGTTGCCCAGCTGCAAGAAATCGCCAAGACCAAAGAGCCGGATATGACTGGTGCCGATCTGGATGCAAAAGTACGTTGCATCGCAGGCTCCGCTCGTTCCATGGGTCTGGTAGTGGAGGATTAAGACAATGGCTAAACTTTCCAAGCGTATGCGCGTTATTCGCGAAAAAGTTGACGGTACCAAAGAGTACTCCATCAACGAAGCCATTGCCCTGCTGAAAGAACTGGCTACCGCCAAGTTCGTTGAAAGCGTTGACGTTGCTGTCAACCTGGGTATCGACGCTCGTAAATCTGACCAGAACGTACGTGGTGCTACTGTACTGCCGCACGGTACCGGTCGTGATGTACGCGTTGCCGTATTTACCCAAGGTGCCAACGCCGAAGCTGCTAAAGCTGCCGGTGCTGACCTGGTAGGTATGGATGACCTGGCCGATCTGGTTAAGAAAGGCGAGATGAACTTCGACGTAGTTATCGCATCCCCGGATGCCATGCGCGTTGTTGGTCAACTGGGTCAAATCCTGGGCCCGCGCGGCCTGATGCCGAACCCGAAAGTTGGTACTGTAACTCCTAACGTTGCCGAAGCTGTCAAGAACGCCAAGGCTGGTCAGGTTCGTTACCGTAACGACAAGAATGGTATCATCCATACCACTCTGGGTAAGGTTTCTTTCAACGAAGTTCAGCTGAAAGAAAACTTGGAAGCTCTGCTGGTTGCCCTGAAAAAAGGCAAGCCCTCTTCCGCCAAAGGTCAATTCATCAAGAAAGTCAGCATCTCCACCACCATGGGTGCCGGTGTTGCCGTAGACCAAGCTTCTCTGGAAGCTCAGGCCTAATTGATGGGTTTTACAAGGCGCAAAATTTAATCTATAATTTTGCGCCTTGATTGGTTGGGGGTTTCGACCTCCGTCCAAGACCGCAGGAGGCTGCAAAGCCTTAATGTTTCCTGCGTAGACGGTGCCGGAAACCCAGCGAGAAAGATTCTTTCTCTTCTGGAATCCTGCTACCGCATCGTTCCCCTCTGTTGTAAAGGTAGGGGGGATGTGTCAGTACTGGGTCAATAGACCCGGATTCAATCCAGGAGTTAAGCCAATGGCATTGGGACTCGAAGACAAAAAGGCAATTGTTGCTGAAGTCAACGAAGCTGCCAAAGGCGCTCTTTCTGCAGTTGTTGCCGATTCTCGCGGTGTAACTGTAGACAAGATGACCGTCCTGCGTAAAACCGCTCGTGAAGCCGGTGTGTACATGCGCGTTGTGCGTAACACCCTGCTGCGTCGCGCGGTAGAAGGTACCGAATACGAGTGCCTGAACGACGCATTTACCGGTCCTACCTTGATTGCTTTCTCTAACGAACACCCGGGCGCTGCTGCTCGTCTGTTCAAAGAGTTTGCCAAAGCGAACCAAAAGTTCGAAATCAAGGCTGGCGCTTTTAACGGTGAGTTTATCGCCGCAGCACAAATTGATCGTCTGGCCACGCTGCCGACTTACGAAGAAGCAATTGCGAAGTTGATGGCGACTATGAAAGAAGCCTCTGCTGGCAAGCTGGTTCGTACTATCGCTGCTGTTCGCGACCAGAAACAAGCTGCTGCTTGATTCTCGCCTATTTAGGCTGTTTGAGTTTATTCAACATCAGGAATTTTTGTCATGTCTATCACTAAAGACCAAATCATCGAAGCCGTTGCTTCCATGTCCGTAATGGAAGTTGTTGAGCTGATCGAAGCTATGGAAGAGAAGTTCGGTGTTTCTGCCGCTGCTGCCGTAATGGCTGGCCCGGCTGCTGCTGAAGCAGTAGAAGAGAAGACCGAGTTCGACGTAGTTCTGACTGCTGCTGGCGCCAACAAAGTTGCCGTTATCAAAGCCGTTCGTGGCGCTACCGGTCTGGGCCTGAAAGAAGCCAAAGATCTGGTAGAAGCTGCTCCGGCTAACCTGAAGGAAGGCGTGTCCAAGGACGAAGCTGAAGCTCTGAAGAAAGAGCTGGAAGCTGCCGGTGCTTCTGTTGAGATCAAATAATCTGCATTTATGTAGATTAGCCTGATAAAACAGGCTAGGGCTGGTGAATTTTTGTTCACCAGCCTTTTTGCGCTGTAGACTGAGAGCATTTCACACCGTTTACGACTCTCGGTGCACCAGCAATCCGGACTGTCTTCTTTCGTCCGGGCCAACACAAAACGGTGTTGAGACAGAGCTGTCCCGCGGGACAGAGTGGGTCACTTATCAGCGAGCTGAGGAACCCTATGGTTTACTCTTATACCGAAAAAAAACGCATTCGTAAGGACTTCGGTAAGCGAGACCAGGTACTGGACACGCCTTATCTGTTGTCCATTCAGCTGGACTCCTTCAAGCAGTTCATCGAGGCTGACCCGGAAGGTGAATATGGCCTAGAGGCCGCTTTCCGTAGCGTTTTCCCGATCACCAGTTACTCCGGTAGTGCTGAGCTTCAGTATGTCAGCTATCGCCTGGGTGAGCCGGTATTTGACGTAAAAGAATGCCAGATCCGTGGAGTGACCTACTCCGCGCCGCTGCGTGTCAAGCTTCGTATGGTTCTGTACGACCGTGAAGCAGCTGCCGGCACCGTCAAAGACATCAAGGAACAAGAAGTATACATGGGCGAAATTCCGCTCATGACCGAGAACGGCACCTTTGTTATCAATGGTACCGAGCGGGTTATCGTCTCCCAGCTGCACCGCAGCCCGGGCGTCTTCTTCGACCACGATAAAGGCAAAACTCATTCATCCGGTAAGGTACTGTATAACGCTCGCGTTATCCCCTACCGTGGCTCCTGGCTGGACTTCGAGTTTGATGCGAAAGACAACCTGTTTGTCCGTATCGACCGTCGTCGCAAACTGCCAGCATCCATTATTCTGCGCGCCCTGGACTTCACTTCCGAACAAATCCTAGCCACCTTCTTCGAGACCATCGGTTTTGAAGTAAAAGATGGCAAGTTGATGATGGATCTGGTGCCGGAGCGTCTGCGTGGTGAAACTGCGACCTTTGACATCGTGGCCAATGGCGCCGTGGTGGTTGAGACCGGTCGTCGTGTGACTGCGCGTCACATCCGTCAGTTGGAAAAAGACGCCGTTACCCAGATTGAGGTACCGGTTGAGTATGTTGTTGGCAAAGTTGCTGCCAAGGACTACGCACATCCGCAAACTGGCGAGATGGTCGTGACCGCCAACCAGGCACTGAGCCTGGAAGCGATCGCCAACCTGTCCCAGGCCGGCTTCAAGCATTTCGAGGTTCTGTTCACCAACGAACTGGATCACGGTGCTTACATGTCCGAGACCCTGCGTGTCGACTCCAGCTCTAACCGTTTGGAAGCGCTGGTCGAGATCTATCGCATGATGCGTCCGGGCGAGCCGCCTACTCGCGAAGCTGCAGAACAGCTGTTCGAAAACCTGTTCTTCTCCGCCGAGCGTTACGACCTGTCTACCGTAGGTCGGATGAAGTTCAACCGCCGTCTGGGTCGTGAAGACGAGACTGGCGCGGGTGTACTGACCAAAGACGACATCGTCGATGTGATGAAGCGCCTGATCGACATCCGTAACGGTAACGACGAAGTGGATGATATTGACCACTTGGGTAACCGTCGTATCCGTTCTGTCGGTGAAATGGCTGAAAACCAGTTCCGCGTCGGTCTGGTACGTGTCGAGCGTGCGGTCAAGGAGCGTCTCTCCCTGGGCGACCTGGACACCCTGATGCCGCAGGATCTGATCAACGCCAAGCCGATCTCCGCCGCAGTCAAAGAGTTCTTTGGTTCCAGCCAGCTGTCCCAGTTTATGGACCAGAACAACCCGCTGTCCGAAGTGACCCACAAGCGTCGTATTTCCGCGCTGGGCCCGGGCGGTTTGACTCGTGAGCGTGCCGGCTTTGAAGTCCGAGACGTACACCCGACTCACTACGGTCGTCTGTGCCCTATCGAGACTCCTGAAGGTCCGAACATCGGTCTGATCAACTCTCTGTCCGTGTACTCTCGTACCAACGAGTACGGTTTCCTCGAGACCCCGTACCGTAAGGTCATTGACGGTGTGATCACCGACGAAGTGGACTACCTGTCTGCTATTGAAGAAGGCAAGTACGTGATCGCACAGGCTAACGCCGCGACCACCGAAGATGGCCGTCTGAAAGATGAATTGATCCCGTGCCGTCACAAAGGTGAATCCACCTTTATGAACGCCGACCAGATCCAGTATATGGACGTGAGCCCGCAGCAGATCGTATCTGTGGCAGCCGCTCTGATCCCGTTCCTGGAACACGATGACGCGAACCGCGCATTGATGGGTTCAAACATGCAACGTCAGGCTGTACCGACTCTGCGTGCTGACAAGCCGCTGGTAGGTACCGGTATGGAACGCGCTGTGGCCGTTGACTCCGGTGTAACCGTAGTGGCCAAGCGTGGTGGCGTAATCGACTATGTCGATGCCTCCCGTATCGTCCTGAAGGTCAATGAAGATGAGCTGATGCCAGGCGAAGCCGGTATCGACATCTACAACCTGACCAAGTACACCCGTTCCAACCAGAACACCTGTATCAACCAGCGTCCTTGCGTGATGTTGGGTGAGCCGGTCATGGCTGGCGACGTACTGGCGGACGGCCCGTCCACCGATCTGGGTGAACTGGCGCTGGGTCAGAACATGCGCGTAGCGTTCATGCCGTGGAACGGTTACAACTTCGAAGACTCGATCCTGGTGAACGAGCGTGTTGTTCAGGAAGATCGCCTGACCACCATCCATATCCAGGAACTGGCCTGTATCTCCCGTGACACCAAGCTGGGTCCGGAAGAGATCACTGCTGACATCCCGAACGTGGGTGAAGCCGCTCTGTCCAAGCTGGACGAGTCCGGTATCGTCTACGTGGGTGCCGAAGTGAAGGGCGGCGACATTCTGGTCGGTAAGGTAACGCCGAAAGGTGAAACCCAGCTGACGCCGGAAGAGAAGCTGCTGCGCGCCATCTTCGGTGAGAAGGCGTCCGACGTGAAGGACTCCTCCCTGCGTGTACCGAACGGTGTGTACGGTACCGTGGTTGACGTGCAAGTCTTTACCCGCGATGGCGTGGAAAAAGACAAGCGCGCCAAAGAAATCGAAGAGATGCAGCTGAAGGAAGCGAAGAAGGACTTGACCGAAGAGTTCAAGATCCTGGAAGACGGCATTTTCGGCCGCTCCCGCAACCTGCTGCTGGCCGCCGGTTACAGCGAAGATCGTCTGAACAAGCTCGATCGCTCCAAGTGGTTTGAACTGGCCATCGAAGACGAAGGCAAGCAGACCGAACTGGAACAGATCGCTGAACAGCACGTTGAGCTGAAAGCCGAGTTCGACAAGAAATTCGAGAACAAGCGTCGCAAGATTATCCAGGGTGATGATCTGGCGCCGGGCGTACTGAAAATCGTCAAGGTTTATCTGGCAGTCAAGCGTCGCATCCAGCCGGGTGACAAGATGGCGGGCCGTCACGGTAACAAGGGTGTTATCTCCAAGATCTGTCCGGTCGAGGATATGCCTCATGACGAGTTCGGCCGTCCGGTCGACATCGTACTGAACCCGTTGGGCGTACCATCCCGTATGAACATCGGTCAGATCCTCGAAGTTCACCTGGGCCTTGCGGCCAAGGGTATCGGCGAGAAGATCGATCGCATGGTCAAAGAGCAGCGCGAGCTGCACGAGATGCGCAACTTCCTGCAGCAGGTCTACGACCTGGGCGAGAAGGACACCCAGCAAGTGAACATCGCCGAACTGTCTGACGACGACGTACGTACCCTGGTGGGTAACCTGCGTAAGGGTCTGCCGGTTGCTACTCCGGTCTTTGATGGTGCCAAAGAGCGCGAAATCAAAGCCCTGCTGAAGCTGGCCGATCTGCCGGAGTCCGGTCAGATTGATCTGTTCGACGGCCGTACCGGTAACCGCTTCGAGCGTAAAGTAACCGTTGGTTACATGTACATGCTCAAGCTGAACCACCTGGTCGACGACAAGATGCACGCGCGTTCTACCGGTTCTTACAGCCTGGTTACCCAGCAGCCGCTGGGTGGTAAGGCTCAGTTCGGTGGTCAGCGTTTCGGTGAGATGGAAGTGTGGGCCCTGGAGGCTTACGGTGCGGCATATACCCTGCAGGAGATGCTGACCGTCAAGTCTGACGATGTGAATGGCCGTACCAAGATGTACAAGAACATCGTGGATGGCGACCACCGTATGGAGCCGGGCATGCCCGAATCCTTCAACGTATTGCTGAAGGAAATCCGCTCTCTGGGTATCAACATCGAGCTGGACGAAGAGTAAGAGCTCGCTCTTATTGTTCGAGAATTGACGTGGGCGCCCCGAGAGGGGCGCCGAGGTTAGACTCCTGACAGGGGAAACACGTGAAAGACTTACTCAAGTTTTTGAAGGCTCAGACCAAGACCGAAGAGTTTGACAGTATCAAGATCGGTCTGGCCTCTCCTGACATGATCCGCTCCTGGTCATTCGGTGAGGTCAAAAAGCCTGAGACCATCAACTACCGGACTTTCAAGCCGGAGCGTGATGGTCTGTTCTGCGCCCGTATCTTCGGACCGGTGAAGGACTACGAGTGTCTGTGCGGCAAGTACAAGCGCCTGAAACACCGTGGTGTGATCTGTGAGAAGTGCGGCGTTGAAGTGACCCAGACCAAGGTCCGTCGTGAGCGTATGGGCCACATCGAGCTGGCCAGCCCGACTGCCCACATCTGGTTCCTGAAGTCCCTGCCGTCCCGTATCGGTCTGCTGCTGGACATGACCCTGCGCGACATCGAACGCGTGCTCTACTTCGAATCTTTCGTAGTTATCGAGCCGGGCATGACCAACCTCGAACGCAGCCAGATGCTCTCTGAAGAGCAGTACCTGGATGCGCTGGAAGAGTGGGGCGACGAATTTGACGCCAAGATGGGTGCCGAAGCAATCCTGGCATTGCTGCGCGCCATCGATCTGGAAGGTGAAGTCAAAGCGATGCGTGAGGAGCTGGATCAGACCAACTCCGAGACCAAGCGCAAGAAGACCACCAAGCGTCTGAAGCTGATGGAAGCTTTCCTGCAGTCCGGCAACAAGCCGGAGTGGATGATCATGACAGTGCTGCCTGTGCTGCCGCCGGACCTGCGTCCGCTGGTACCGCTGGACGGTGGCCGTTTCGCGACTTCCGATCTGAACGATCTGTACCGTCGCGTGATCAACCGTAACAACCGCTTGAAGCGTCTGCTGGATCTGGCTGCTCCGGACATCATCGTGCGCAACGAAAAGCGCATGCTGCAAGAGTCCGTCGATGCACTGCTGGATAACGGCCGTCGCGGTCGTGCCATCACCGGTTCCAACAAGCGCCCGCTGAAATCCCTGGCCGACATGATCAAGGGTAAGCAGGGTCGTTTCCGTCAGAACCTGCTCGGTAAGCGTGTCGACTACTCCGGTCGTTCCGTTATCACCGTAGGCCCGACTCTGCGTCTGCATCAGTGCGGTCTGCCGAAGAAGATGGCGCTGGAACTGTTCAAGCCGTTCATCTATGGCAAGCTGGAAACCCGCGGTCTGGCGACCACTATCAAGGCCGCCAAGAAGATGGTGGAGCGTGAGGAAGCTGTCGTTTGGGATATCCTGGACGAAGTGATCCGCGAACACCCGGTTCTGCTGAACCGTGCACCGACTCTGCACCGTCTGGGTATCCAGGCATTCGAACCGACTCTGGTCGAAGGCAAGGCAATCCAGCTGCACCCGCTGGTTTGTGCTGCGTATAACGCGGACTTCGATGGTGACCAGATGGCGGTCCACGTACCGCTGACCCTGGAAGCCCAGCTGGAAGCGCGTGCGCTGATGATGTCTACCAACAACATCCTGTCGCCTGCCTCCGGTGAGCCAATCATCGTTCCTTCTCAGGACGTGGTCTTGGGTCTGTACTACATGACCCGTGCCCGTATCAACGCCAAAGGCGAAGGTATGGTGCTGGCCGGCCCGAAAGAAGCCGAGAAAGTATATCGCGCCGGTCTGGCCGATCTGCATGCTCGTGTGAAAGTACGCATTACCGAATACCTGCGTCAGGAAGACGGTTCTCTGCGTGAACACACCGAGATGAAGAACACCACCGTTGGTCGTGCGATCCTGAGCCTGATCCTGCCGAAAGGCATGGAATACGCCCTGATCGACGAGCCGAAGGTGCTGACTGCTGCAGAACAGGCTGATCTGGATGCCAATCCGCAGAACTGGATCAAGTGCGTATCCAACAAGGCGCTGGGCAAAAAGCTCATCTCCCGTCTGCTGAACACCTGCTATCGCAAGCAGGGCCTGAAGGACACCGTTATCTTCGCTGACCAGCTGATGTATACCGGTTTCCACTACGCGGCCCTGTCCGGTGCTTCCGTTGGTATCGATGACATGGTCATCCCGGATGCCAAGAAAGACATCATCGCAGCAGCCGAAGCCGAAGTTGCCGAGATCCAGGACCAGTTCCTGTCAGGTCTGGTAACTGCGGGCGAGCGTTACAACAAGGTTATCGATATCTGGGCCAGCGCCAACGAGCGCGTCTCCAAGGCCATGATGGAGAACTTGTCCAAAGAGCGTAACGTTAACTCGCTGGGTGAAGAAGAAGAGCAGGCCTCGTTCAACAGCATCTTTATGATGGCCGACTCTGGTGCGCGTGGTTCCGCCGCCCAGATCCGTCAGCTGGCCGGTATGCGTGGCCTGATGGCCAAGCCGGATGGCTCCATCATCGAGACCCCGATCATCGCGAACTTCCGCGAAGGTCTGAACGTACTGCAGTACTTTATCTCTACTCACGGTGCTCGTAAGGGTCTGGCGGATACCGCACTGAAGACTGCGAACTCCGGTTACCTGACTCGTCGTCTGGTAGACGTGGCGCAAGACATGGTGATCACCGAGGACGATTGCGGCACTACCGACGGTCTGTGGATGACTCCGCTGATCGAAGGTGGCGACGTGGTCGAGCCGCTGCGTGAGCGCGTGCTGGGTCGTGTGGTGGCAGAAGATGTCATCAAGCCGGGTACCGAGGACGAGATCCTGGTTGCTCGCAACACCCTGCTCGACGAGCAGCTGTGTGACCTGCTGGAGCGTAACTCCGTTGACCGTGTGAAGGTACGTTCTGCCATCACCTGTGAAACCGACTTCGGTAACTGTGCTCACTGCTACGGCCGTGATCTGGCCCGTGGTCACCTGGTTAACAAGGGTGAGGCTGTCGGTGTTATCGCCGCCCAGTCCATCGGTGAACCGGGTACCCAGCTGACGATGCGTACTTTCCACATCGGTGGTGCTGCATCTCGTGCCGCTGCTGAAAGCAGCATCCAGGTCAAGAACACAGGTACCATCAAGCTGCAGAACGCCAAGTTCGTTCACAACAGCGATGACAAACTGGTTATCACCTCACGTTCTACCGAACTGACCATCATGGACGACATGGGCCGTACCAAGGAAAGCCACAAGCTGCCTTACGGTTCCGTGCTGGAAGTGAAGGACGGCCAGGCCGTGAGTGCTGGCGAGACCGTTGCCAACTGGGATCCGCACACCCACCCGATCATCACCGAAGTGGCAGGTCGCCTGCAGTTCGAACACATGATCGATGGTGTGACCATCACTCGTCAGACCGACGAGCTGACCGGTCTCTCTTCTATCGTCGTACTGGATGTCAACGAGCGTCCGAGCGCCGGTAAAGAGATGCGTCCGACCGTTAAACTGGTCGACCTGAACGGCAAAGACGTGATGATCCCGGGTACCGATGTAGCTGCCCAGTACTTCCTGCCGGGCAAGGCGATCGTGAACTTGGAAGATGGTGCCAACGTGGGCGTGGGTGACGCGGTAGCGCGTATCCCGCAAGAGTCCGGCGGTACCAAGGATATCACCGGTGGTCTGCCGCGCGTTGCGGATCTGTTCGAAGCACGTCAACCGAAGGAACCGGCAATTCTGGCCGAGATCTCCGGTACCATCTCCTTCGGGAAAGAGACCAAGGGCAAACGCCGTCTGGTCATCACCCCGACCGATGGTGGCAACGTCTACGAAGAGATGATTCCGAAGTGGCGTAACCTGAACGTGTTCGAAGGTGAAAAAGTTGAGAAGGGTGAAGTGCTGGCGGACGGTCCTGAGTCTGCTCACGACATCCTGCGTCTGCGCGGTATCAGCCCGGTCGCCAACTACATCGCCAACGAAGTGCAGGACGTTTACCGTCTGCAAGGCGTTAAGATCAACGACAAGCACATCGAAGTCATCGTTCGTCAGATGCTGCGCAAGTGTGAGATCCTGAGCGCTGGCGATACTGATCTGATCGAAGGCGAACAGGTTGAAGTTGCTCGTGTGAAGATTGCCAACCGTAAGCTGGTTGCCGAGGGCAAGACCCCTGCGACCTACCGTCATGTACTGATGGGTATTACCAAGGCATCTCTGAGCACCGAGTCCTTCATCTCCGCGGCTTCCTTCCAGGAAACCACTCGCGTTCTGACCGAAGCCGCCGTAGGTGGCAAGCGTGATGAACTGCGTGGTCTGAAAGAGAACGTCATCGTGGGTCGTCTGATCCCGGCTGGTACCGGCTTTGCCTACCACCATAGCCGGATCAACCAGCGTGCCGCCGCAGCTCGTGCTGTTGGTACCCCGCAGGTGACCGCTGATGAAGCGGAGCAGAACCTGGCGGATCTGCTGAACGCAGCCGGTAGCTTCGACGAAGAGTAACTCGTCATCCGTGATTGAAAAGGGCTCCTTCAAGGAGCCCTTTTTGTTGGCCAATTCCTCGGCAAAGGTAGACGCAGCGCGGGTTTCAGGATGATCCAGAGCAAAGTTGTAGAGTAAAAAATCAAAAAAAGTTGACTTTACTCCCCTGCAATTTAAAACTCGGGAAAGTTGAATGGTTATTACAGGGGTAGAACATGACTGTCGGTATCGAGGAAGCCATGCTTCCCGAAGAACAGCTGATCAGCCGCACTTTTACAGATGAAGACAGGGAATTGTTGCGCTCATCCGATGGGCTCATCGATGGCTTGGCCGAGCTGTTCGGCAAGCATTGTGAAGTGGTACTCCACTCCCTGGAAAATCTGCACGAGTCGGTGATCAAGATCGCCAACGGCTTCAATACCGGACGCACCCTCGGGGCGCCCATCACCGATCTCGCCCTGCGCATGCTCAAGGATATCGAGAGCACCGGCCAGGATTACACCCAGAGCTATTTCGCTCGCAGCCGTACCGGCGCGCTGATGAAGTCGAGCACCATCGCCATTCGCAACAGCGAGCGGCAAGTAGTGGGGCTTATCTGCATCAATCTGCACATCAATGCGCCTTTCCACGAGTTCGTGGCCGAATTTTTCCCGACGCCCCAGCAGGCGGCGCGTCAGTCACCAGAGACCTTCGCCAACAGCGTGGAAGAGCTGGTTGCCCAGACGGTGGATAACACCATCGACGAGATCAATCGCGATCCCACCGTGGCCAACAATGCCAAGAACCGCTTCATCGTGACCCAGCTGTTCGAGAAGGGCATTTTCGATATCAAGGATTCGATCAATCTGGTGGCGGACAAACTCAATATTTCAAAACATACCGTTTATCTTTACATCCGACAGCGCAAGCAGGGTGAAGACGAGAACGAGTAACTCATTCCAGAAGGGGATAGATGAATGGCTAAAGAAGTGATTGCAACCGACAAGGCGCCTGCCGCGATTGGTCCGTATGTTCAGGCTACCAAGGTTGGCGAGATGATCTTCACCTCCGGGCAGATCCCGCTCGATCCTGCCACCATGGAAATCGTGGCTGGCGGCATTGAAGAGCAGGCCGAACGGGTGATGAAGAACCTGGTTGCCGTGTTGCACGCTGCCGGTGCCGATGCCAGCAAAGTGGTCAAAACCACCTGCTTCCTGAGCGACATGAACAACTTCGTTGCCTTCAACCAGGTCTATGCCCGCTACTTTGGCGATGCGGCGCCAGCCCGCTCCTGCGTGGAGGTGGCTCGTCTGCCGAAAGATGTGCTGGTCGAGGTCGAGGCGATTGCCCATCTCTGATCAACAGATTGAATCAAGCCCCTCCTGGCAGGGGCTTTTTTGTTTTTGGCGTAAAATGGACCGGGTCAGCACAGGAGTCCTGCTATGAGTCTGAGTTTTGCCATTCTGGTCACGGGGCCCGCCTATGGCACCCAGTCGGCCAGCACCGCCTATCGTTTTGCCCGCACCTTGTTGGCACAGGGGCATACCTTGTCCCACCTGTTCTTCTATCAGGATGGGGTCTGCAACGGCAACGGTCTGCATCTGCCAGCATCCGATGAGACTGACCTGGTGCGTCTGTGGCGAGAGCTGGCAGCAGAGCAGGGGATCCGTATCGACGTCTGCGTCGCCGCCGCCATGCGACGCGGTGTGCTCGATGAACAGGAAGCCAAGGGGGCAGGGCAGGTACACTTCAATCTGCAAGCACCATTTTGTCTGAGCGGTCTGGGTCAGTTGGCCGAGGCTGCGCTCACCGCCGATCGACTGGTTCAGTTCTAGGGGGAGTCATGAGCAAGAAAATCGCCTTTATATGCAGTCGTGGTCCCCATGGCCATGCTGCTGGCCGGGAAGGACTGGATGCCTTGTTGGCCACCTCGGCCATGACCGATGAGCTGGCGCTCTTCCTGATTGGGGACGGCGTGCTGCAGCTGCTCAAGGAACAGCAGCCTGCCGCCATTTTGCAGCGCCACTACGCGCCCACCTTCAAAATGCTGGAACTCTACGACATCGAAGAGGTCTATGTTTGTGCTGACTCGCTGGCAGAGCGTGGCGTGACAGTGGATGATCTGCTGATCCCCGTCGAGAGTCTGCCGCGCCAGGAACTGGCTCGGCGCTGGGCACAGTGTTCGACTCACATCAGCTTTTGAGGTCTCCATGTTGCATCTGATATTGAACTCTCCCTTTCAGAGTCAGGCTCTGGCAGAAGCGCTCTCATACCTTCAGCCCGAGGATGAGCTGGTACTGATGCAGGATGCCGTGATTGCGGCATCGGCTCCCCAGTGGAGCGCGCGGCTGGCGGGTATCCCGCTTTATGTGATGCAGGAAGATCTGCAAGCTCGCGGTTTGCAGCATCGGGTGGGCAATGTGCTCGATATGGCGGATCTGGTGGCACTGATTGCGCAAAAAGGTTCCCCGCGCACCTGGGGTGGCTGAGAAGCACATTTCCAAGAAAATTCAAGATGATGTCGTGAATTCAAACGGATCCGAATTGCCCTTTTGTGACGCAAATTGTATAAATCTTGACTCCCCAGACAACAGGGCATAAAATTTCGCGTCCCCGTATCTGCGGGGAGGATTTTCCACACGTTTATGAAGTCATTATCAGGAGCCTTTTGATGGCAACTATTAACCAGTTGGTTCGCAAGCCACGCATCAAGCTCGTTGTGAAAAGCAACGTGCCGGCGCTGGAAGCGTGCCCTCAGAAGCGTGGCGTATGCACTCGTGTATATACCACCACCCCGAAGAAGCCTAACTCTGCACTGCGTAAAGTGTGCCGTGTACGTCTGACCAACGGCTTCGAAGTCACCTCCTACATCGGTGGTGAAGGTCACAACCTGCAAGAGCACTCTGTTGTTCTGATCCGTGGCGGTCGTGTAAAAGACTTGCCAGGTGTTCGTTATCACACCGTTCGTGGTGCGTTGGACTGTGCCGGTGTTAAAGACCGTAAGCAGGCTCGCTCCAAGTATGGCGTGAAGCGTCCTAAAGCTTAATGGTTCTCCGTTAAGTAAGGCCAAACGTTAATTCGTTTCTAGTTAGATAGCTTTCTAGTTTTGGGTAATCCCTGAAGTTACGGAGAATTTGAAATGCCAAGACGTCGTGTTGTTGGTCAGCGTAAAATCCTGCCAGATCCCAAGTTCGGATCAGAGCTGCTGGCTAAATTTGTCAACGTAGTAATGGTTGACGGTAAGAAATCTGTTGCAGAAGCCATTGTTTATGGCGCCCTGGACATCATTGCCACCAAATCTGGCAAAGAGCACCTGGCCGTATTCGAAGAAGCTCTGGATAACATTCGTCCGGCGGTCGAGGTTAAATCTCGTCGCGTCGGTGGTGCAACCTATCAGGTGCCGGTAGAAGTTCGTCCGGTACGTCGCAATGCCCTGGCAATGCGCTGGTTGGTTGATGCCGCTCGTAAACGTGGTGAAAAATCAATGGCTCAGCGTCTGGCTGGCGAGCTGCTGGATGCCGCTGACAATAAGGGTTCGTCTGTCAAGAAACGTGAAGACGTTCACCGTATGGCTGAAGCGAACAAAGCCTTCGCTCACTTCCGCTGGTAATCCGCTTGCGCAGGGTCTTTTGACTCTGCGCACCTTTAATTATCTAGGGACAAGCGCCTTAGTAAGAGGATGACAATGGCTCGTACAACCCCCATTGAGCGTTATCGTAACATCGGTATCTCCGCTCACATTGACGCCGGTAAGACTACTACTACCGAGCGCGTACTGTTTTACACCGGTGTAAGTCACAAGATCGGTGAAGTTCACGATGGCGCTGCCACCATGGACTGGATGGAACAGGAACAAGAGCGTGGTATCACAATCACCTCCGCCGCGACCACCGCTTTCTGGTCCGGTATGGGTAAACAGTTCCAACCGCACCGTATCAACATCATCGATACCCCGGGCCACGTTGACTTTACTATCGAAGTAGAGCGTTCAATGCGTGTTCTGGACGGTGCCGTGATGGTGTACTGTGCCGTAGGTGGCGTACAGCCACAGTCTGAAACCGTATGGCGTCAGGCTAACAAGTACAAGGTTCCCCGTATCGCGTTCGTCAACAAGATGGACCGTACCGGCGCCAACTTCCTGCGCTGCGTTGAGCACATCAAGACCCGTCTGAAAGGTACTCCGGTTCCCCTTCAGCTGAACATCGGCTCTGAAGAGAACTTCAAGGGCGTTGTTGACCTGGTCAAGATGAAAGCCATCAACTGGAATGAAGCTGATCAGGGCGTATCCTTCGATTACGAAGACGTCCCGGCCGAGTTGCTGGAACAGGCGCAAGAAATGCGCATGAATCTGGTTGAAGCCGCTGCTGAAGCGTCTGAAGACCTGATGGAAAAATACCTGGGCGGCGAAGAGCTGACCGAGGAAGAGATCAAAGGTGCTCTGCGTCAGCGCGTGCTGAACAACGAAATCATCCTGGTAACCTGTGGCTCCGCGTTCAAGAACAAGGGCGTACAGGCCATGCTGGATGCCGTGATCGAGTACCTGCCGGCTCCGACCGACGTTGCTGCTATCGACGGCCTGAAAATGGACGGCGAGACCAAAGACGAGCGTCACGCTTCTGATGACGAGCCGTTCTCTGCTCTGGCGTTCAAGATCGCTACCGACCCGTTCGTTGGTAACCTGACCTTCTTCCGTGTCTACTCTGGCGTGATCAACTCCGGTGACACCGTGCTGAACTCCGTCAAGGACAAGCGCGAGCGTTTTGGCCGTATCGTTCAGATGCATGCCAACAAGCGTGAAGAGATCAAAGAAGTACGCGCTGGTGACATTGCTGCTGCTATCGGTCTGAAAGACGTGACCACTGGTGACACCCTGTGTGACCCGAACGCACCGATCATCCTCGAGCGTATGGAATTCCCAGAGCCGGTAATTTCTATCGCTGTTGAGCCGAAAACCAAGGCTGACCAAGAGAAGATGGGTCTGGCACTGGGCCGTCTGGCTCAGGAAGATCCGTCCTTCCGCGTATGGACTGACGAAGAGTCAGGTCAAACCATCATCGCTGGTATGGGTGAGCTGCACCTGGACATCATCGTTGACCGTATGCGTCGCGAGTTCAAGGTTGAAGCCAACGTAGGTAAGCCGCAGGTTGCCTACCGTGAAACCATCCGTACCACCGTTAAAGACATCGAAGGCAAGCATGCCAAGCAGTCTGGTGGTCGCGGTCAGTACGGTCATGTTGTTATCGACATGTACCCGCTGGAAGAAGGCAAAGCCTACGAATTCGTCAACGACATCAAAGGTGGTGTCATTCCTGGTGAATTCATCCCGGGTGTTGATAAAGGTATCCGTGAGCAGCTCAAATCTGGTCCGCTGGCTGGTTACCCGGTTATGGATCTGGGTGTGCGTCTGCACTTCGGTTCTTACCACGATGTCGACTCTTCCGAACTGGCGTTCAAAATCGCTGCTTCCATGGCCTTTAAGGCTGGCTTCATGAAAGCCAACCCGGTTCTGCTCGAACCGATCATGAAAGTAGAAGTTGAAACTCCGGAAGATTACATGGGCGACGTTATCGGTGACCTGAACCGTCGTCGTGGCCTGATCGAAGGTATGGAAGATGGCCCGTCCGGCAAGATCGTTCGTGCTCTGGTGCCGCTGGCCGAAATGTTCGGTTATGCAACTGCACTGCGTTCCGCTACCCAGGGTCGTGCTTCCTACGCCATGGAATTCGCCAAGTATCACGATGCACCGACCAACGTTGCACAAGCTGTGATCGAAGAGCGCAAATCCAAGTAATTTAAGATTCCCCGCCTACGACGGTAGGCGGGTTTAACCTAGAAGGACTACGTCGTGTCTAAAGAAAAATTTGAGCGTAATAAACCGCACGTAAACGTCGGTACCATCGGCCACGTTGACCACGGTAAAACCACCCTGACTGCAGCTATCACCAACGTGCTGGCCAAGCACTTCGGTGGTAAAGCTTTCGCCTTCGACCAGATCGACAAGGCACCGGAAGAGCGTGAGCGTGGTATCACCATCAACACCTCCCACGTAGAATACGACACCGCTACCCGTCACTACGCCCACGTAGATTGCCCGGGTCACGCCGACTACGTTAAAAACATGATCACCGGTGCTGCCCAGATGGACGGCGCGATCCTGGTAGTAGCAGCGACTGACGGCCCGATGCCGCAGACTCGTGAGCACATCCTGCTGGGTCGTCAGGTTGGTATCCCGTACATGATCGTGTTCATGAACAAGTGTGACATGGTTGATGACGAAGAGCTGCTCGAACTGGTCGAGATGGAAGTTCGTGAACTGCTGACCGAGTACGACTTCCCGGGTGATGACCTGCCGGTAGTTCGTGGTTCTGCACTGAAAGCGCTGGAAGGCGACGCTCAGTGGGAAGAGAAGATCATCGAGCTGGCTGGCCACCTGGATACCTATATCCCGGAGCCGGAGCGCGCGATTGACCAGCCGTTCCTGATGCCTATCGAAGACGTATTCTCTATCGCTGGCCGTGGTACTGTAGTTACCGGTCGTGTAGAGCGCGGTATCGTTAAAGTAGGTGAGACTGTAGAAATCGTTGGTATCAAAGATACCGTTTCTACCACCTGTACCGGTGTTGAAATGTTCCGCAAACTGCTGGACGAAGGTCGTGCAGGTGAGAACATCGGCGCGCTGCTGCGTGGTGTTAAGCGTGAAGACGTAGAGCGTGGTCAGGTACTGGCCAAGCCGGGTTCTATCAAGCCGCACACCAAGTTCGAATCTGAAGTATACGTACTGTCCAAAGAAGAAGGTGGTCGTCATACCCCGTTCTTCAAAGGCTACCGTCCGCAGTTCTACTTCCGTACTACCGACGTGACCGGTACCATCGAACTGCCGGAAGGCGTAGAGATGGTAATGCCGGGCGACAACATCAAAATGGTTGTTACCCTGATTGC